>CAMAGQ010000004.1 GCA_945833895.1 uncultured bacterium | reverse complement strand
TCAAATTCGGTTCATTGGTTGAAAACGTTGTTATGGACCCTGAAACAAGAGAATTTGATTTCTGTGACGGAACACTAACAGAAAACACTCGTGTTGGTTACCCAATCAACTACATCAATAATGCTGCAATCCCTTCAATGGGCGGCATTCCAAAAGTTGTTATCTTCTTAACAGCAGATGCTTTCGGCGTATTGCCTCCAATCTCAAGATTAGACAAAAACGCTGCAATGTACCACTTTGTAACAGGTTTCACATCTAAATTAGCCGGTACTGAAAGAGGTATTACAGAACCTGTTCCTACATTCTCAACATTGTTCGGTGAACCTTTCATGCCAATGGATGCTTCAGTTTATGCTAAGATGTTGGGTGACAAACTTGACAAATACGGTACTAAAGTTTACTTAGTAAATACCGGATGGGCAGGCGGCTCAGCATCAATGGGTGCTAAGAGAATGAAATTGGCTTACACAAGAGCAATGGTTACAGCTGCGTTGAACGGTTCATTTGATTCAATCGAATTCAAACACCATGACATATTCAACGTTGACTACCCTACATCTTGTCCTAACGTTCCTGATGAAATGTTGGACGCAAGAGGTATGTGGTCAGATAAAGCAGCTTATGACGAAAACGCAAACAAACTTGCTCAAATGTTTGCTGATAACTTCGCTGCTAAATATCCGAATATGCCTTCAGAAATCGTTAACGCAGGCCCTAGAGCAAAGGCTTCTGTATAATATATTTTTGAAAGCGATAAAAAGCGAAAAGCCCCGAGGAAATTCCTCGGGGCTTTTTTCTATTACACCCTCGCCCGTCGGGCGAAGGGGTATGGGTGAGGGGTTGATTAATAATTTAGCATTTAACATGCTCCCTCTCCAAGGAAGAGGGTGAGGGTTCAATCAAAGTAAAATTTCCGTCATTCTGAGGGCGACAATTTTTATTGCCCGAAGAATCCCTGACAAGTCTAGCGTGGGATTCTCCGCACTTTGTACAAATTTTTTAACTTTTTCCCAAGCATTTTGCTCAGAATGACGTTACCATTACAAAGACTTAAGCCCCCATATATTTACTCCTGCTCAGAATGACGTAAGCAAAGTTTTATCCTCTTTCAAAGTGAGAGGGTATTTGTTTTTAGTGTTTTCCCATAGATTTTGTAATTTTTGAGTGAATCTTATTCGCTTGGTTTAAGTATTCCGTTAACTTTTCATAATTCTGAGATTTTTCACCGTACGGAACGTTCATATCAATCAGTTCATCAACGCTTTTACTTATTTCGGACAACTTGTCAAGCGAATCAGATAGTGCTACAACGGATTTAACTTTCTTGGATACTCTTGCCATAATCTGGCGGGAAATAAATTCTTGTACTTTGTAGATTGCAGGCATGTTTTCTTTTTGTGATTGATGTGAAAGCGGATTCTTTTCGCCAAGAACTCTTCCGCCGTACGCTTGCTGTTTGCGAAGCGTGTCGAGTTCACGCATAACACGTTGGCGTTTGGCTTTTAAACTTAGCGATTCGTTCAGTGTTCCGTAGTTATCGGCAACTTTGATTTTTGCCTCCAAATCCCTCAAGGTAGATTCTTTGTCTTTTATCCTGTATTCAACACTCAAATCTTCGTTTTCAGGCTCTTCAAATCTGGTTTTATTAAGTATCACGGAATCGTACCCGTTTAATCTTTTTATCGGGTTAGAAACATTGGCAGGCTCAGGCACGGCAGGCTTTTGCTCAAACGGGTTTGATGAAGTTTCTTCCGAATTAAAACTCCCGTTGAAAGGGTTAACAGCAGAAAAATTTGACGAACTGCTGAATATATTTCCGTTTATTTTGCTGTTATTCCCATTGTTATTCATACTAATATTGTAGAACAAGAAAAAAGAATTTTTCACCTTTAAAAGTATGATTTTACAAAAGTTTTATATTTATGTAATAGTGTAAACCTTTCTATAGTACATATAAGCACCGCACACAGCAAGGATAATATTAGGCATCCACGCAGCCACGAACGGACTTGTTACACCTTGTTCGCCCATAGATAAGGACAACGCTCTTATAAGATAGTAAAAGAAGATTATCAAAATACTGAACAAAAATCCTCTGTTATAACGTACTCTTGGCGGAGTAATTGCTAACGGAACACCTATCAGTACAAAAACAATCGTTGTTATAGGAAGTGCAATTTTATCGTACAACTGAATTTTATATTTAATCTTTTCTTCTTCTGTAATATCAGATTTTTTTATGTAATTGAGAAGTTGTTTGAAATTATTTTCTTTTGCGAAGTTTTTATTAGTAACCTTTGACATATCCATGTTAAAAGTAATAACAGAATCCTCGACCAAAGAAGTATTCAATACCTGACCTTCGTTTGCAATAGTATATGCAGCGGCTTTTTTCAAAATCCAACCGTTAGGTGTGGTTTTACCTTCACGAGCCTGCAGCACTTGAATTGTACCGTTTTTAGAATTATCAAGAATTGTCACATTATATAAAATACCGTTTTTGCAAGAACCTGAATAGAACAATCTTTTCAAAAGCCCGCCTTCATCGAGTTCTTTGAACACGAAATTCTCTTTCCCCTCAGGAACATGCTTTTGCCCCATAGCCCACAGTGCAAGTTTTGTCGACTGCTGGGTCATTATCGGAACAATTTTTTCGTTTATTACAAAACTTGATAACGCCATCACAATAGCGAAAATAAAAATAGATTTCGCAATTCTGTTCAAACTTATACCGCACGCACGCATAACAGTTATTTCAGACGATAAACTCAATTTGTTCAACGTCATAACCGTTGATAAAAGAACACCCATTGGGATTGTCATTACTATAACGGACGGCAGGTTTAACAAAATCATCAAAAACGCAACCTTGAACGGAATTCCGAATTTGGTAATTTGTTTAACCAACGTTAGAAAAGTATCGGAAGCAAAAATGATTACCGTAAAGACAAATACACCAATTATAAACATTTCAATAACTTGTTTTAAAATATATTTGTCTAAAATCTTTGTCTTAGAAATTTGCTCTTTTACTTTGGTAAAAATCTTATTAAACATACGTTAATTCTAATAGAAACATAAGTTTTTATCAAACAACATTACGCAAAATTAATTTATTAATGCTTAATTACTGAAGCAAGACGTTTTTTAATCTGTGTCATATCTTCTTTAGTCAAATGTTTTGACATTTTGGCGAACTCTTCCATAATATCCCAGGAAGAATAATTCCCTTTTTCTACTTTTCTAATCCATTCATTAACTTCTTTTGTAATCAATTTCTTAACTCCTTTAAATTTTGCAGAAAATCATTACAAAGATTATACACCCATTTTCAAAATAATACAAATAAATATTTATAATTTATTTCTTTGTTTAAGAATTTCGTTCACCAGTTTTATAGACTTTGAATACATCTCAATCTCTTTATCGGATGCGGCTAATATCACTTTCAGCAACTCATCTTTTGCGGAATTTTACTTAGTTGGTCGAACATTCACTCCAAAATCCTCCAGAGAAAAAGACAAAACTTCTGCCATTTTTAGAAAAGTTTCAGCATTCAGTCTGCTCAAACCGCGTTCAACTTTACTCAGATAATTCTTTGATATTTCAATCTTTTCCGCCAACTCTTCCTGAGTAAGTTTCTTGTCGTTGCGTAATTTTGAAATTATTTTGCCTGTAGAAAATGTATCAATCATATAAAACCTTTTTATATAAATATAAATACTATGCGATTACTTTTAAATATCTGACAGGATTATTTATTTCCAAAAGAACACAATTTGATTATTTTGATATTTCATGCTAACTTTATAGTGTTATAAAATAAATAAATGATTATATAGGATGAGTAAGATGTTGAGTGCTATTTTGGAAAAAATTTTCTATTGTAAAAACTATTACAATAATGAGAAAAAATGGAAGTGGATAAATATTTTGGGTAAAAAATTCAAACTGCGGGTGAAATATAGCAAAAATCTACGTCGGTTTATTTCGACTTCAAAGCCTGCCCCGCTTGATTATACGGACAATACTCACAGAGAAAAAGTTTATATTTCTATTGTGGCGATATTTAAGGATGAACCCGATATTATAGATTGGATAGAACACCATATAAAAGTCGGGGTTGAGAGATTTTACTTGTACGACAATGATTCAACCGAAGATTACGAAAGAATTTTAAGCGATTATATTGCCGCAGGAACAGTTGTTTACCGAAAAATTTCAGGAGTAGGCAGACAGCGATATGTTTATAGAGATGCTGTATATAGGTTTAAAGATGAAACCGAATGGATTGCAATAATTGATATTGATGAATATTTAGTTCCTGTGGAAAAAGAAAATCTGAGAACTTTTTTAAAAGATTATGATGCTTTTTCAGGTGTTGTGGTTAACTGGGTAATGTATGACAGTAACGGATTGCAGGAACGTCCGAAAGATAAATCTGTTATAGAAGCATACACAAGAGCAAATAAAAATCCGCAATTTTACAGAAATCTGCTGGTTAAATCGATTGTTAAACCGCGTGATGTCAGATATGTTTGCAGTGTACATGTTTGTATATATGAAAAAGGTAAATTTGCGGTAGATGAAAATTTTATAGGTCACGAGAATTACGTACGGACACAAACTCTGAAAAATTCTACAAATAAAATTCGTATTAACCACTATTTCTGTAAATCGAAAGAAGATTATCTTACAAAAATCGGCAAAGGATGTGCAGACCGTAAGGGGTTTATAAAGTTTGACGAAGGGCTGTTGAATTTTAAAAACGGCAAACACGACTATACCGCTTGGAGATTTTTTAACCGCTAACGGGTGAACTGTACCCTAAAAAGTGGATAATTAACTCGCAAGTAAATAATTTTTTAATTCGGCAGGTGATATTTTTGTATATGCTTGCGTATATATTTTTTTATTGTACAATAGGGTGACTTTAGGGATTCATAATTGGAGAAAATATATGCGAATTGGTGTGATTAATACAAATTTTTTGTCTTTTCAGCGTAGATTGAAACCTGAAGAGCAGAAGGATTATAAACAGAATGCTATTTCACCTGCATTAGATTATCTGGGAACAAAAGAGGTTGCGATGATTGTTCACGGAACTTGTTATCCTGAGAGCAACAGAGATATCGGAACAGGTTCGCCCTACGGAAAAGTTGCAGCACAATTAATCCCGTTTGAAATTTTACACGGTTTCAATGCAAACCAGTTAGGGCCTGTCGGTTCTATCAGAAATCCGCACCATATTTCTCCGTATAAATCTTCAATAAATTCCAAAAACTTCTTGTTTATTGATTTCAACGAACTTACAAAAGATAAATACGCAAATATATTGACGGAAATAGATTTGGAAGACGTTATGCTTAAACCCGAAAAATCAGAGCATAATTACTCATATTCAAATTTTCCCGAGGCTTTTGCCAATTACGATTACTTGGTACAGAAGGCAAGAACTAATTTAAAAAAAGCGGTTGCCGAAAATAAACCCGATGCGATAAAATTACAGCACGAATACGAACAGTTCAAAAAGGCCAAAGGCAGAGTTCTTCATAAAGAAGCCCTGTTCAAGGTTCTTGAAGATACGTACAGGACGGACGATTTCGACAAGTGGAGCGAGGTCGATAGAAATCTCATTGCAGGTTTAGCTCAAAGAACTCCTGAAGCTATTGGCAGGTACAAAACGATTTTAGCCCGTTCAAAAGATGATATTAATAATTTTATGTTCGGACAGTTCCTTATAAATAAGCAGTTGAAAGAAAATACAGATTTCAGACATCACTTGAATTTCAAATATATAAACGACTTGCAGGGCGGGTTTTCAAAGTCGGAAGAATGGGCAAATCAGAACATCTTTTTGTCTGATTATCGCTTAGGATGTCCGCACGGCGGCCCTGACGGACCTCAGTATTGGAATTTACCTGTGCTTGACCCTAAAAAGTTCTTTAATAAAGACGGTTCACTGGGCAAGGCGGGTGTTTACCTGAGAGATAAATTTGAATCTGCGTTGGAGGACTTCGATAATACGCGAATTGACCACGTACTGGGGCTTGTTGACCCATACATTTATAATAAATACACAAAAGCCGGTAATAATATTTCAAATCTTCCTGAAATCGACCCGAATGGCAGTTATAAACGGATTTTGAACGAAATTATTCTGCCTGTACTGGAAGAACACGGAATTGATAAAAACATGCCTGTATGGGAGAATTTAGGCTCGTCAACACACATTTTTGATGAAATATATTATAAACAAAACAGACTTCCGGGGATTTCTCAGTTGGAATGGATGCGTGGAGAAAGTGCGATAGGCACTGAAAATTGGGGACTTGTGGGTTCTCACGATTCTGACCCTGCAATAAAAATGATAAAAAAAGATTGGGTGAAAAACGGCGATGCGTGGAACCCGATGTACCTTGCGGGATTGCTAAACTCAAACCCTAAAAGAGCGAATTTCCGTGACAGTTTTTGCGATAGAATTGCCAATGACGATTCCGAAAGGATAAAGGCAAAATTCGCGGAATTGTTCTATACACACCCGCGGGTGCAGATATCTTTTGCGGACTTTTTCGGGATTGATAAGACGTACAACATGCCGGGGCATGAGAATGATACCAACTGGAAATTACGCTTGAATAAAGATTATGAACAGGATTACTACGACAATTTGGCAAGCGAAAACCCGACAGCGATAAACATGCCGGAAGTTTTGAAAATCGCGGTTCAGGCTAAATTAGATAAGGATATTGTTGATAATAAACCTGTCGATACGGAAAAAGTTAACGAGATAATTAATAACTTGGATAAATACGAAACAATCCTCAAAACCCCCGAGGACTAGATGCTTAAGTTGTTTCTATGATGAGTGTTAGCACAGTTCCCTTTCCTGGTGCCCCAGGGGCGGGAGGGTGTTTGTTCTGTTCCCCTTGCCCGATGGAAGAGGGGGATAATACGCCCCCAAATAGCAACTTTCTTTAGACAATTTATCGTAATATTTATCCCCGTATCATGAGCGAAGCGAAGGATCTCATAGTTTGGCAAGTATGCCCAACCGAAAGTCCTTCCCCAAAAGTGGAAGAGTAAGGAGCTTTTCTACCCCAACACACAGTATAAATTTTTCAACAAAAAAATTTCCCACGTACTGAGGTGGTAATTCAGGCAAAATTATTCTATTTAAAAAACCGGTCTGAAAAGACCGGCTTAAAAATCTAATTCTCTATCCCTGCAATCCTACACTAAACCAAGAACCTTCTTGTACCATGAAAATGATTCTAATTCAGTACCGTTAAATGTTGTTTTTGCACATTGGGTTTTTAGGTAAGTTTCAAATTCGTCAACGAATTTTGACTTCACAGTTTTTACCTCTGTGTCAGTAATTGTTTTTGCCATAGGCTGCACTCCTTTACACTTTTAGAACCGAGTATATTATACCATAAAAAGCATGATATTTCTAGTTATAAACCCTGCGGAAGAAAATTTTTGCTAGTGTGAGCGGGTTTGTATTGTAAAATTTTATTAAGCGATTTTGTTTTTATAATAATTCAATCATTAAAACTTCAAAAATTTTCTCTTTTCCTTGCTAAAACCGTTTAGATATGAGATAATATAATTAAAGTTAGAAAAGATAACATTCTTCAATATTTTTGCACAAGAAAAATTTTATGCTAAAATCGTAATAAAGAGGGTTTTGTATGAACATAAAAAAGTCAATATTGACAGGCATTCTGGTTTCCTCAATAGGGTTAGGAACAATACCGGCTACAGCACAAATGACTCCGGAAGTCAGTGTGCTTTATCAAGAGGCTTGCAGTGCAGAACATCAACAGGATATTAAAGGGGCGATTTCTATTCTTGAAAAAGCCGTCGCTATTGCCGGTGACGACACTATGATTTACACAAAACTTGCAGGATTATATACAGAAATCGGCGAAAACGACAAGGCATTAGATTTATACAAAAAAGTTATTGAGTTAAAACCTGATGATGCTTTCATTTATATAAGCATAGGAAGTATTTACGAAACCCAGACAAAGTACAAAGAAGCATTGCAGGCGTATGAAAAGGCTTTGGATATTTTTCCCGAGTACAAATACAATTACTACAACATTGCAAACGCTCAATATCAGTTGAAAAACTACAAAGAAGCAATCAAAAACTACAATTCATTTTTGGAAACCTATTCACAGCACACAGAATCACGTGAAAACCTTGCGGCTTCTTACTTTGCAATAAAAGATTACAAAAACGCATCAGAACAGTTTAAAAAGATATACGATAAAAATCGTGACGGGTTTAAGTATTATTCAGAATACGGCTTGTCATTGTTAAACACCGACGACTACGAAAAGTCGGCAGAAATGCTTGAAAAAGCAATCGAAAGAGATGCTGAGAACAATTCTGCACACTTAGGACTTGCTCAAGCCTATCAGGAACTTGGCAAAAACGAGATGTCTTACGAGCAGTACCAACTTGTTTTGGAAAAAGTTCCAAATCTTAACACAGTAAGGTTAGATTATGCAAATTTACTTGCCAATATGGATAGAAATACCGAGGCGATTACCCAGTATAATATGTATATTCAGGCATATCCGAACGATGTAAAAGGCTACAAAAATATTGCAAATATGTATAAAACTCTCGGCAATTACGACAAAGCCTTAGAAAATTATCTCACCGCAGAGAAAAAAGCACCTGAGGATATGGATGTTAAAAAAGATATTGCATTCTGTTTCCACAACAAAAAAGATTACGAAAATGCGATAAAATATTATGATGAAATTCTAAAAGAGCAAGCGGACGATTATAACGTTAAATTCAACAAAGCACTTGCACTGCACGCTTTGCACAAATACGAAGATGCAATCGCTTTATATAAAGAACTTCAAGTCGTCAAAAATGACAGAGCCGTCAAAGATAATATGAATAAAGCGTTGGTTTCCAGAGGTCATGAACTTATCGAAATTGAAGACTATGAAAACGCAATGAATAACTTCAAATTAGCGATAAAAGAAGGTTACATGGACGGTTACGTGTATTACGGAATGGCAAAAGTCTACAGAGCACAGGAAAATAATACCAAAGCCGCTGAAAACTATGAAAAAGCCATTTCCTTAGACCCTGATAAAACTGCTTACTCTGCCGAGTATAGCGATTTTATCTCATCGTTGTACAAGCCGAAAACTACGGTTGAACAGCCTGTAAGTCAGGGAACTCCGTTACCTGTTATAAATATTCAGATTGAAGGCGAAAATACTGCAACTTTGCAAACTCCAAAAGAACAGCAGCCTTCACAAACAAAACCTGAAGAGGTAAAAACTCAATTAAATTCACCAATTACCATAAAACAAAATGAGGATTTTATCACGGAAGGCGATAAAAATTTAAAAGAAAATAATTATGATAGTGCGATAAAAAATTATCAGGATGCTTTACAGTTAGTTCCTGATGATGCCGAAACTCTTTGCAAAATCGGATATATTTACAAATTGAAAGAAGATAATATGAGAGCAATAAATTATTATCAAAAATCAATTATAGTAAATCCTGAATATACGGACAGTTGGTTTAATATGGGTTTGGTTTACGTCAATGAAAACAACTTCATTGAGGCCCAAAAATGTTTTGAACAGGTAATCTCACTTGATACAAATTACAATTCAGGTTACGCATACTATGCACTTGGACGTGCAATGGAAGCACAAGGCAAAAAAGAGGATGCAATAAAGAACTACAAACTCTTCATTAAGCACAGCAATGATAAAGCGACTATTGAAAATGTTCAGGCACAGATTAAACAATTGCAAAACTAATCGGCGGAATAATATTTATTTATGAAAAAAATATTTTTGTTAATCTTAATATTATTGAGCGGTTTTTCGTTAACGCCTTGTTACGGGCGGGAAAAATCGGTTATATTGTTCAACAAACATCAATATACGCAGGATACAATCATTTCTGCAACTAATACCAACGTGTTTCAGCCCGGCGAACGAATTTATTACCTTATCACCCTGCCGAAAAAAGTAAAATCTCAAATGTTACTCGTTCAGGTTCTCAAAATCGGCGGAGAAGGCGAACGCCTAGGATATGACCTTGTTTGGGGCAAACGGGTTAAGTTGAGAGATGAACAGGCACATTATTTTACGGATTACGTCGTGTTTAATTCAACAGGTGCGTACGCAATGAGAGTTTTTTCACGAGATAATCCTACAAAAGTTTTGACAAGTGCATATTTTTATGTGAGAAATTAAATAAGAGGAAAAGTTATGTTAAAAGATAAAGCATTAGAATATTTTAAAAGCGGGTATTCCTGCTCAGAAAGCGTAATACAGGCATGTATCGATGAGGGAATATGTTCACCTGAATTGTTACCTTGTGCAACAACATTTTCTGCTGGCATGTCATCAGGCTGTCTTTGCGGAACAGTAAGTGCATCCCAACTCGTACTGGGCTACCTTTTCGGTAGAAATAACAGATTTAATAACCAAGTTTTTGCAAGAGAAAAGGCTGCCGAATTTGTAGAAAACTTCAGAAAGGCAAATAAAGTGACCTGCTGCCGCATTTTAAGTTCAGGCTACGAAGGCAGTGCTAAAAAAGCACACTGTGCAAAGTTTGTGGCGGATTCTTGCGATATTTTGGAAGATTTAATCAAGGTTAAGGTTTAGATGTTAAACATTACAGCCATATTTTTAGGCGGTGGAATTGGTGCAGTATTAAGATACCTGACAAGTATTGTAATATCTGCTTACTTAAAAACGAATTTCCCCGCAGCAACATTCTTTGTAAACATTATAGGGTGCTTTATCTTAGGATTTTTATTTGTATTTTTTATTGAAAAATCACAAATAAATCCCGCATTAAAACTCTTATTAACTACAGGGTTCTGCGGCGGTTTAACAACATTCAGCACTTTTTCACTTGAAATCTTCAATATGATTCAAGATACACAATATACAACTGCAATTTTATACATAGGAACCAGCCTAATAGTCGGGTTATTTGCAGTTTTTCTCGGAGGATACTTATGCAAAACTTTTATAATATAGACAAATTGAATTTCCTGACCGCAGGAATGCCGCTAAGCACAGGCAAAGGCGGTTATCCCAGAGCGTTAGAAATTCTGAAGGAAATGAACCTTGACGGAATGGAAGTTGAATTCGTACACGGGGTTAGAATGTCTGATGAAACCAGAGCGTTTCTGAAAAACAGTCAGAAGGATAATCCGTTGATTTTCACGGCACACGGGCCGTTTTACATCAATCTTAATTCAAAAGAAGAAGAAAAAGTTGAGGCAAGCATTCAAAGAATTATTGATACAGCCAAGGCTGCGTCTGACTTTGGCGGGTATAGTATTACATACCACGCGGCATTTTATATGGGTAAAGACAAAGAAGAAGTTTACCAACAGGTAAAAACCCAGACACAGAAAATTCTTGACACCCTTGAAAAACACAATATAAAAATGTGGGTCAGACCTGAAACAACAGGAAAAGCAACTCAGTGGGGCGATTATGAGGAAATAATCAGACTGTCAAAGGAGTTTGAACAGGTTCTGCCTTGCATAGATTTTTCACATATTCACGCAAGAACGGCAGGTGCTTATAATACCTATGACGAATTTTGCAAGGTTCTTGACAGAATTGCAACAGAATTGGGCGACTTTGCGATAAATAATTTCCACGCACACCTTGCTGGAATTGAATACACAGCAAAAGGCGAAAAACAGCATCTTATCCTAGAAGAGTCTGATATGAATTACAAAGACTTACTTAAGGCACTGAAATCTTTCGGGGTTAAAGGCGCGCTCGTCTGCGAAAGTCCGAATATTGAAACTGATACAAAAATTTTAAAAGATTACTATATGAGTCTATAGTTGGCGAATATATTCAAAATATTCGTTATTTTTGTAATTTTTAATATTTTCAAGCACTTGTTCTTTGGAAATCCAACCGTTACGCAGGGCAATTTCTTCAAGGCAGGAAATCTTTATCCCCTGATTTTCCTCAACAGCGTGAACATAAGCACTTGCCTGCAATAGAGAGTTGTGAGTTCCTGTATCAAGCCACGCAAACCCGCGTCCGAAACATTCAACATTCAAATTATTATTTTCAAGATAAATTTTGTTCAAGTCGGTTATTTCCAGTTCGCCTCTGGCAGAAGGTTTCAAGTTCCTGGCAAACTCGACAACACTGTTATCGTAGAAATACAGACCTGTTACGGCATATTTCGATTTTGGAATTTTCGGTTTTTCTTCAATACTTACGGCTTTACCGTTTTCGTCAAACTCAACGACACCAAATCTTTCGGGGTCTTTAACCTGATAGGCAAAAATAGTTGCCTCATTTTGAAGTTCCGCATGCAAAACCGCCTGTTTCAACATTCCCGTAAACGCAGGCCCATAGAAAATATTATCCCCCAGAACAAGTGCTACAGAATCTTTTTTGATAAATTCTTCACCGAGAATAAATGCCTGTGCAAGCCCGTCAGGTGAGGGCTGTTCTTTATATTCAAAATGAACACCGTATTGAGAGCCATCTTTTAGCAGTTTTTTGAAATTCGGCAAATCGTCAGGGGTTGAAATAACAAGGATTTCGCGAATTCCGGCAAGCATCAAAACCGAAATTGGATAATAAATCATAGGCTTATCGTATATCGGGATTAATTGTTTTGAAATTCCCATAGTCCCCGGATACAGCCTTGTTCCGCTTCCGCCTGCTAATACAATACCTTTCATGAGTTTATCCTTTCTCTTGTTTGTAAATATTCTTTTAATGCGATTTTCCAATCTTGGCAAATGTTTGAGTTGTCCATAACGCTGTATTGCGGACGTTTTGCAGGTCTTGGGAATTCGTCTGTCGTGCAGGGTTTGATATTGACCTTCAAGTTGCACAGGTTAAAAATCTCACACGCAAACCCATACCACGTCGTATTTCCGCTTCCGCAAACGTGATATGTGCCGTAATCAGTGGTTTCCAGAAGTTTCAAAATGCCCCTTGAAAGTTCGACAGTCCACGTCGGACAGCCTGTTTGGTCGTTTACAACCTTTAGTTCAGGTTTTGCGGCAAGTGAAATCATAGTTTC
This sequence comes from uncultured bacterium, assembly GCA_945833895.1. Taxonomy (GTDB): domain Bacteria; phylum Cyanobacteriota; class Vampirovibrionia; order Gastranaerophilales; family Gastranaerophilaceae; genus Zag111. The sequence goes on along the minus strand of CAMAGQ010000004.1, from coordinate 16,448 downwards.
TACAAAGTTTTTGCCGTGCAAACCATAGAGCCAACTTGTTCTTGTTATAAAATACTTTTTGCAATATTTTTTCACGGCTTCTTCGCCTAGAAATTTTGTCAAACCGTAGTTGTTGATTGGATTTGCGGTATCATCAGGCAAGTACGCACAACATTTTTTCCCGTCAAAAATATAATCCGTTGAAATATAAACAAGCGTAATATCTTTTTCTGCACAAATTTTGGCAAGATTTTCCGTGCCTGTTGCGTTGACAAGTTTTGCTGTTTCAAAATCCTCTTCTGCCTTGTCTACATTGGTATATGCCGCACAATGTATTACAACATCAGGGGCGTTTTCACAAATTACGCTGTGTGCTTTTTCAAAATCGGTAATGTCCATGGTTGTGGAATTTGTCCTAACCACCTGATACCCGTGATGCTCTAATAACGGGCATAAATCCTGCCCGAGCATTCCGTTTGCACCTGTAACCAATACTTTTGACACTTTGGGAAATCCTTTCACAACCTACTTTTTAGCGTATTGTAACTTCTTTTCTTCAATATTTTTCATCCAGTCAATATTGTTCAAATACCAATCGATAGTCAACTTAATACCTTCTTCAAAAGTAATTGAAGGTTTCCAGCCAAGTTCCGCGGTAACCTTGTCGTTAGATATCGCATAACGTCTGTCGTGCCCCAATCTATCCTGAACATATTCGATTGAACTTTCATCTTTGCCCATTGCATCAAGAATAAGATGTGTGATTTCGAGGTTAGTTTTCTCATTATGTCCGCCGATATTGTAAACTTCGCCGATTTTACCTTTATGGAGAACAACGTCAATTGCTTCGCAGTGGTCGTAAACGTATAACCAGTCACGAACGTTCAAACCGTCGCCATATACGGGAACTTTTTCACCTTTGAGCAGTTTTGAAATAAAAAACGGAATAAGTTTTTCAGGGTACTGGTAAGGACCATAATTGTTTGAACATCTGGTATTCAATACAGGAAGCCCGAAGGTTTCGTGGTATGCTCGAACAAGTAAATCCGCACTTGCCTTGCTTGCCGAATACGGACTGTTTGGAGCAAGCGGAGTTGTTTCGTAAAAATACCCGTCTTTGCCCAGCGTTCCATAGACTTCGTCGGTCGAAACCTGCAAAAATCGCTCTATACCTAATTCTTTACACGCCTGCAACAGGTTCAAAGTTCCTTGAACATTTGTTTCAATGAATATTTCAGGGGTTTTTATGGAATTATCAACGTGAGATTCCGCAGCGAAATTCACAACGCAATCGACCTGCGGGATAAGTTCTCTGACAAGTTTGCGGTCGCAGAGATTCCCGTAAACAAATGTATAATTCGGATTAGACTCAATATCTTTGAGGTTTTCAATATTCCCGCAGTATGTTAAAGCATCCAGATTAATTATTTTGTAGTCGGGATGTTTTTTGAGTATATGTCTGACAAAACAACTTCCGATAAATCCTGCTCCACCTGTTACAAGTAATTTCATTTATCGTAATTCCTCTTTGTTAATATCTTTCAGTTTAGGTTGAACCTTGTCTTTTTCGGACAAAATCGGTTCAAAATCTATTTCCCAGTCAATGTTTATATCTTCATCCTGCCAGAAAACGCCTCTATCTGCTTGCGGAGCGTATTCTCCGCTTGCTTTGTATAAAAGTTCCGCCTCTTCTGACAAAACAACAAAGCCGTGTGCAAATCCCGCAGGAATAAATAACATCTGCTTGTTTTCTTCCGATAATTCGACTTTTACATACTGCCCGAAAGTTTCTGATTTTGGTCTTATATCGACCGCAACATCATAAATTCTGCCCTTTACGCACCTGACAAGTTTTGCCTGAGCGTGTGGATTTGCCTGATAATGAAGTCCTCTCAGAACTTTTGCGGATGATTTTGAATGATTATCCTGATTAAATTCCACGTCAATTCCGTTTTGTGCAAACTCGGATTTTTTGTAACTTTCCATAAAAAAACCGCGATTATCGCCAAAAACCTTAGGTTTAACGAGAATAACATCTTTTATCTTTTGTTTTTCAAATTCAAACGGCATCTTTTTCTCTTTCCAAAAATATTATAACACAAACTTATTTTTTGATTATACATGTTTTTGAGGAATAATTCAAGAAAGATTTTGCACAAATTGGCAGCCGCTGTTAGGGGCTTGTGCCCAAGCAAATTTTCAGGGATTCTTCACTCGCAAAAAACGAACACGTCACCCTCTGTTTGTGCCTGTTCAGAATAACGGGTATTTATTTAACCCCTCACCCCGCCCCTCTCCCTTTACGCGGGAGGGGATTTTGTATCTCCCCCTTTGCAACATTTACACACTGGACTATAAAACAGTTTTCACTTATAATAAATTTGTCAAACACACGTAAATTGAGGATTTGCAAATGGAAGAGAAAAAGAAAAAAGTATTACTCATAAAACTGTCGTCCCTTGGTGATGTAATTTTTAATGTTCCGCTTGCAAATGCCTTGAAAGATGCAGGATATGAGGTTACGTGGCTCGTTTCCGAAAAAGGAATTCAGGTTGTTGAAAACAATCCTTGTGTTGATAAGGCTATTCTTGCACCGCTTGGAAAGTGGAAAAAGAACGGGCCTTGCAAAGAAAATTTTGACGATTATCTTAGAATAATCAAGCAAATTCGTGCCGAGAAATTCGATATCGCAATAGATTCTCAAATGATGCTGAAAAGTTTATACTGGTTATTATTCAGCGGTGCAAAGCGAAGGATTATCTCAAAAGAAGCACGTGAGTTTGCGATTTTAGGCGGAAACGAATGGATTGATGATATTTCTTACGCTCCTGATTCGCCAATCGTTATGAATTATCTGAAATACGCAGAGTATCTCGGGATAAAACCTGACGAGATAAAAGTTACACTTCCGCCAAGAACAAACGAACAGATTGCAAAGATTGACGGTCTGCTTTCAGGTTTAGACAAGGCAAAACCGCTTGTAGTGATTGCTCCTGCGACAACGTGGGGAAACAAGCACTGGAACAAAGACCACTGGAAAGCCGTTGTTGATGAAATCGGCGAAAAATGTAATATTGTATTTACGGGCGGGCCTGCTGATAACGAGTTGATTGAATATATTAACTGCGGGCGATATCTTAATCTTGCGGGGAAAACCAATATTATTGAACTTATGGAAGTTTTTTCAAGGGCAAATCTTGTTCTTGCACCTGACAGCGGAAGTGCTCATTTAGCATGGGCAACGAGAAATCCTGCCGTTATTACGATATTTACCTGCACCCCGAAAGAAGTTCTTGCTCCTCTGGGTGATAAAAACAAATATATTGCACTTGGCGGTCAAGGTATGCCTTGCCAGCCGTGCTTCAAACGAAAATGCAAATTACGCAACAATATCAATGCTTGCACAAACTCTCCGACTCCTGAAAAAGTAGTGGAAGTTATAAATAACTTGATATTTTCATAAAAAAGTAATATAATTAGATTTTAGATTGAAATATATACGAAAAGGTGTTTGATGGGTTTATTCGACAAATTTAAAGAGATTACCAGAAAAGTTTCAGAAGTGGAAAACAGTATCTACAACGAGAAACTTGATTATCTTGAAATATACGAAAGAAATATAGAACTGGAAAAAGAGATTGCGGAACGCACAGAAGAGTTAAACGATGCAAACAAAAGGATGTTTACGCTTCAGCACATCTGGGATATGATGAACTCTTCAACCCCTTTGGAAAACGTTTTAGAGGCAATCGTAAACAGCACTCAGGGTGAACTCGGGTATATGCACTGTGCGATTATCAGAAAACAACAGGATGAAAACGGGGAATTTTTACGAATTATTGCCCAATCAAATGACGGTTTGATTGACAGGCTGAACGCAATTATCGGCTCTCCCGGAATTCAAACCAGAAGACTAAATTATTCGACAAACAGTGTTTTCTACGACGCTATAAAACAAAAAAATATTATTCAAACCAAGGCAATTGATTTATCGCTGGCATCTGTTCTGCCTGAAATACCAAGAGAAACAATTGACAAAGTTGTTTCAAATCAACCCGTAAAATCTGTAATAGTCGTTCCTTTGATTGCACAAGAAAAAGAATTCGGGTGGTTTTGTGTATTTTCATCACGTGAAGAACTTGCAACAACCGAAATGGACTTTCTCGGACTTTTTGCAAAACAAATTGAAATGGCAATAACAATCGCCGATTTGTTCCAAGCCGTGAGAGAACAAGCCGTAACCGACGGATTGACAGGATTATACAACCGCAGATATTTTGAAGAAGCCTTAGCAAAAGAAGTTCAGCGTGCAAAACGTCAAAATCAACCGTTCTCTATAATCGGTATTGATTTGGACTTTTTGAAAAAAATCAATGATACTTACGGGCATAATTTCGGTGATTTAGCGATAAAAACCATTGCAAATGTGTTGAAATCAAACGCTCGTTCCGTCGATGTTCCGGCACGTATCGGCGGTGAAGAGTTTAACGTATTGCTTCCGGGGATTTCTTCTCAGGGTGCAATGATTGCCGCAGAAAGAATCCGTAAATCGATAGAAAGTGCGGAAATTGATACTATCGGGCATATTACGGGAAGTTTAGGGGTTGCAACGTACTTTGAACACAGTGAAAATATTGATGAACTTCTTGAATTGACAGACCAAGCCATGTACACTTCAAAACGCAACGGGCGTAATCAGGTTACTCTTGCTCAGCCGATTTCCGAAACCTACTGGCAGGAAGTTGCCGTAAATACCTTCATTGATATTCTTTCTAAAAACAGGATTCCGAAGATTAAACATTTGTCTAAAGATTTATGTGAGAAATTGAAATCTCAAAACAACAACGAAACTTCACAAGAGGCACTATATTCTGTGGCTGATACTTTGACAAAAATCTACAACCCTATGCACAGTGCGGGAGTTACGAAAAACAAAATTTTGTGTGCAATTACACTTGCCAAAAGGTTTGACTTATCAAAAGAAGAGATTGACAATCTTAAAGTTGCGGTTTTGCTTTACGATATCGGAAACTTGATGCTCCCTGAGGAATTGTTGCAAAAATCCTCTCCGTTGACACCTGAGGAGCGTGAACACATCAAAAATCACCCTGTTATTGCAGCAAGAGAGATTTTGAAGCCGATATCCTGTATCCAAGATGTTTTGCCTATTATAGAACACCACCACGAAAACTGGGACGGTTCAGGCTATCCGAATAAGATTGAGAAAGAAGAAATCCCGCTAACATCGCAAATAATACTTATTATTGATGAATATTTTGCACTAATCGAACAGCGTCCTTATCGTTCAAAAATGTCAACTAAAGATGCACTGGAAATTATAAAATCCGATGCGGGCAAAAAATGGAACAAAACACTTGTCGCTGAATTTATTTCGCTGATTGGACACGACGTAGTTTAAATATTATGAGAGAAAAAGATTTTATTACAATAATCAAACAAACCCTAAATTCAAAATATATCGGGGATGATTGTGCATATCTTGAGGATTTGGGAATTGTTGTCACGCAAGACAGTCTTGTAGAAGATGTTCATTTTTCGCTTAATTATTTTTCGCCGTACGAACTTGGCTGGAAATCGGCTGCGGTAAACCTTTCGGATGTCGCGGCAAGCGGTGCTGAGCCAAAATATATGACTATTTCTTTGTCTTTACCTGATACGGTTGATAATAATTTTGTAAAAGAGTTTTATAAAGGTTGTAAATCCGCTTGCAATAGCATTTGTGAAATCGTCGGCGGAGATATTACGGGGTCTGACAAAATTTTTATCTCTGTTTGTGCGATAGGTTCAACCAAACACCGAAATATTTCTTCCCGAAAAAATGCGAAAGAGGGTTACAAGATTGTGATTGCGGGTGAACACGGTTCAAGCGATATCGGGCTAAAACTCTTACAAAAAGGGCAATCTTTACCGAAAGAAATTGTCGAAAAACACCTTATGCCTGTTGCTCAGATTGATTTTGGCAAAATTATCGGGGAAAACGTAAAAGAACCTTACGCAATGATGGACACATCAGACGGACTTATGGATGCTTTATCGGCGATAGCAACTGAAAGCGGGGTTATGACAGAAGTTGATTTCGACAAAATCCCGCATAACAAAAACGTGGAAAACTTTGCAAATTGGCAAGAGTCTGTTTTGTTTGGCGGTGAGGATTACGGGCTTATCGCAGTAATTCCCGAAAAATACAATTACGGAACACCAATCGGCAAAATTAAGTCAGGTAACGGCATTAACCTGAAAATCGACGGTGAAATAAAACATTTCACAAAAGCCCATGTGGAGGACAAGATTTTCAACCATTTCAAAGGGTAAGCGGTGGCGGTAATTGTGAAAATTTTCCAAACAACCGCTCTCTCCGTAAATTCGGAAGGGTAAAGAACAAGTTTACCTGAGTGGAGAATTCATTTTACTTTTTAAACAATGCACTCCATGGAGCCCAGATTGAGTTATCAGAAAATGCCAAATTCATCGGGGTCTTTGCATCAGCATCAAATACTTGAAGTTTGAATGTTGGCGATTTTTGTAAGATATCTTTGGCTGTATTTTTAATGAACTTGTCGAATTGTAATTCTTTTTGAATTTGCAAGGATTCTTGTTTTTCTTTTTCAGATATACGCTGAACAAGTTTTCTTTCTTTTACAACATCATTAAATGTTCTTTTGGTGATTTTAGAAATTTTAGGCATGATATTATCCTTTCATAATATATAAAAACCCGTAAAAATAATTTTTACACAAATATTTTTGATTTGCACGTAAAATTAAAAATAACTTTTTTCTGTCTGATTGGGGATGGTTGGGGCAGAGTTGGAGAATAAATCGCAGTGCAATCGTTTGCCTTTAGAATGAACGCCCTTCCAATTCAGGAAGGGCATCATAATTTTATAAACTATACGGTTTTAATTCTAGCCTTCCATTTCTTCTGACATGAATTCTTGTTTTGCTGCTTCAATCGCTTCTGTCAGTATATCAATCTGATCAGGAGTGAAAGTTACGCCTTTTTTTGTCGGCAGCCAAGTTGCACCTTCGTCTGTAGTGTAGAATATTCTCATATTCAAGTAACTTTTTCCTTTATATTCACTAATTGATATTTGTAATTGTTCTGTGTCTGTTCTTTCTATTGTTGCTAAAATTTTTGCTTCTGCCATTTTTCTCTCCTTATTTAACTGACTTCAATAATCCTATCATAAATTATCTTATTTGCAATCCTCAATAATCCCGTAAATTCTATCAGTCGAAAAGCCTTTAATCTTTGATATATCGCCTGATGCCCAGATTTTCAGATTTTTGCATTCCTGACAAATACATTTATATTTGTTTCCCTGATAGAAAAAACAGATTGCGTTTGCATTTTTTTCGTTTGTTTGTTTGAAAATTCTGTCTATATTATTTACGACATAATACTCCGTTGAAAATACGGGGCAAGTTACCGATAATAATATCAAGATTAATATTGTTTTGATAAAATTGTTCAATTTTACAACCCTATGAAATTCAACTATTCAGGCTTATTTTCATCAAGCAAACTTGTTTGTTGAACTGCATCCTCAGCAGGAGCGGTTTCTGTCGGTTTTGTTTTTATGGTAACGTCATCTTCATCAGGGTTAATAATTTTATTAACAGAGCATACAACGTCATTTTCGTTGAGGTTTTGAGCTCTTACACCTGTTGCAGGACGTCCCTGTTGTGAGATTGAACCTGCGTTTAATCTTGTTACAACACCGTTTGCAGTTACAAGCATAATATCATCAGAATCTCTTACAATTGTCAGGGCTACAAGTCTTGATGCACTTGTTTTGAATTTTGTTGCAATCAAGCCTATTCCGCCTCTGTTTTGAGTTCTGAATTCTGAAAGTTTAGTTCTTTTGCCAAATCCGTCTGATGTTACAACAAGCAAATCTGCATCATAATCTTGCGGAACAATGTCGCAGCCTACGATTTCATCACCTGAACGTAATTTCATTGAGATTACACCTCTTGCACTTCTGCCGAGCGGTCGCAAGTCTTGGATTGGGAATCTTATTGCCATACCGCAGGATGTTCCGACGATAATTTCATCTTTTGATGTTGCAAGTTTTACCCAGCATAGGCTGTCACCTTCATCAAGTCCGATTGCAATAATTCCGTTACGTCTGATATTTGCAAAGTTATCAAGTTCAATACGTTTAATATTACCTTTTTTAGTCAGCATAATCAGATTTAGTTCTTTTGAGAATGAACTTACAGGAACTACTGCCGTAATCTTTTCGTCCTGATCAATAGGTAGCACGTTCACTATCGGTAAGCCTTTTGATTGACGTCCGCCTTCAGGGAAGTCGTAAACGTTCAGGCTGTAAACAGTACCTTTTGAAGAGAAGAACAACACTTTATCGTGCATCATTGCCGTGAAGAAATGTTGAATATCATCATCTTCTTTTGTTTTTATACCTGATTTACCACGGGTTGCTCTGTTTTGACGTTCAAATGTGTCAAGCGAAATACGTTTCAAGTAACCTTGGTGAGTGATAAATACTGCCATTGGAGTATTTGGTGTCAAATCTTCAATTGTAACTTCGCCCTGTTCAGGTAAAATTTGAGTTTTTCTGTCGTCGCCGTATTTTTCTTTATCTTCAAGCAATTCGGTTTTGATGATATCAAGAACTTTTTGACGGCTTGCAAGAATTGATTCGTATTCTGAAATTTTCTTTAATAATTCGTCGTATTCTGCTTTGACTTTGTCTTGTTCTAAACCTGTCAAACGTCTTAATTGCATTTCAAGAATTGCGTTTGCCTGATCGGCATCAAGTCCGAATCTGCTCATCAAACTTTCTCTTGCGATATCTGTTGTTTTCGATGTCTTGATTAGTTCAATAACTTCGTCAATAGAACCCAGTGCAATGATTAAACCTGCCAAGATGTGTGCTCTGATTTTTGCTTTTTTCAAGAAGAAAATAGTTCTTCTTGTTACAATTTCAATTCTGTGTTCTACAAATTCGTTCAAAACTTCATACAAATTCATCAATCGAGGCTGTTTGCCGCAAAGTGCAACCATATTCACCCCGAAGGTTGTTGCAAGTTGAGTGTATTTGTACAAGTTATTGCGGACAACGTCAGGCTTAGCATCACGTTTAAGCTCGATAACAATTCTCATACCGTCGCGGTCAGATTCATCACGAATATCGGAAATACCTGTAATACGTTGTTCTTTAACAAGGTCAGCAATTTTTTCGATTAATAAAGCTTTGTTAACCTGATAAGGAATTTCGGTAACAACGATTGCTGTTCTTGTTTGTCTGCCTGCTCCGCCTGAAATTTCTTCAAAGCCTGAAACAGCGGACATTTTAATAGAACCTCTGCCAGTTTCGTAAGCTTGTTTAATATCGTTCAAACCGATAATAGTTGCGGCTGTCGGGAAGTCAGGGCCTTTAATATATTCCATTAATTCAGGAATAGTAATTTTCGGATTGTCAATTAGGGCGATTGTACCGTCAACAACTTCTGCAAGGTTGTGAGGCGGAACGTTTGTTGCCATACCTACTGCGATACCTGAAACACCGTTTAATAATAACATTGGAAGTCTTACAGGAAGAACTGACGGTTCTTGAAGTGAACCATCAAAGTTAGGTTCAAATTCAACCGTTTCGCAATCAATATCGGCAAGCATAGATTGTGTAATCTTGTGCATACGAGCTTCTGTATAACGCATTGCAGCTGCTCCGTCGCCGTCGACTGAACCGAAGTTTCCGTGACCGTCAACCATTAAGTATCTTGTGGAGAAGTCTTGAGCCATACGAACAAGAGCTTCATAAACAGAATAGTCACCGTGCGGGTGGTATTTACCAAGAACTTCACCGACAATTCTGGCACATTTCTTGAACGGTTTATCAGGATACATACCAAGTTCGTTCATTGCATATAAAATACGTCTGTGAACAGGTTTCAAACCATCTCTAACGTCCGGTAACGCACGTCCGACAATTACACTCATTGCGTAATCGATATAGGAACGTTTCATTTCTTCTCTTATATTAACCGGAACAATTTTCCCGTGCTCAAACATATTTTGCTGTGTCAATCCTCTGCCCTCCAGTGTCTGATATACTTCTTACCATTATAATAACACAAACATAACCTGTTGAGTATTTTTAAAATAATCTTTACAATAGGTTAAGCGGCAGGAGCGAAATTTTACAAGTTTTTTAACGACTCAATGGCACGATTTGCCATAAGTTGACCTTTTAATTTCTTATTTTTACGTTCTTTTTTAGGAAGTTCTACAGGCGGAACAATTCCCCAGTTTGAGTTTATCGGTTGAAAATTCGTGTGTTCAGGGTTTGTAATGTAGTGCGTTAACGCTCCGAGCATAGTATCTTTCGGTAATTCCAACAATGGTTCGTTATTTAAAAGTCTTGCCATGTTTATTCCCGCAAGAAGTCCTGAGGCGATTGATTCCGTGTAACCTTCAGTTCCCGTAATTTGTCCTGCAAAAAATAAATCTTTCCTTGCTCTTGTTTGAAGTGTCGGGTTTAAAAGCGACGGAGAATTTATAAATGTATTTCTGTGCATAACCCCGTATCTTACAATATTAACGTTCTCCAGCCCCGGAATTGATTGGAGCAATTCTTTCTGACTACCCCATTTCAGGTTTGTCTGAAATCCGACAAGGTTAAACAAAGTTTTTGCGGAATTATCCTGCCTTAACTGGACAACTGCGTAATTTTTCTCGTTCGTTCTTTTATCGACAAGTCCGACAGGTTTCATTGGTCCAAAACGCAAAGTATCTTCCCCTCGTGAAGCCAAAACTTCTATCGGAAGGCAACTTTCAAAGAATTTTGCACCTTTTTCAAAGTCATGCTGTTCAATTCTTGGAGCATTAATCAATATATTATAAAATTTTTCGTACTGTTCTTTATTCATCGGGCAGTTAATATATGAGGCTTCCCCTTTATCGTAACGGCTTGCCCAGAACGCTATGTCAAAATTTATGCTGTCGATTTCAACAATCGGAGCGATTGCGTCAAAAAAATGCAGATATTCGCTTTTGGTAAATTCTTTGATTGAGTCTGCGAATTTGGAACTCGTCAAAGGTCCTGATGCGATAATCGTCGGAGTGTCGGGAATTTCTGTTATCTCTTGTCTGATAAGCGTAATATTTTCACTATTGGTAATCTTTTCGGTTACGGTTTGAGAGAATTTGTGACGGTCAATTGCAAGAGCGTTTCCTGCAGGAACTCGGCATGCCTTTGCGATTTGGATAAGTTCACCGCCTAAAATCTCCATTTCATGCTTTAATAAACCGCTTCCGTTTGTTATATCGTCTGAACCAAGACTGTTTGAACATACAAATTCCGCACAATCTTCCGTGGTATGAGCTCCCGTTTTAACCTGCGGACGCATTTCGTATAAATTGACTTTAAATCCTCTTTTGGCTAGTTGTAATGCGGCTTCTGAACCCGCTAAACCCGCTCCGATAACATTAATTTCCATTCCTGTAGTTTATATTACTCAAGGTATGCTGTCAAATTCTATTGTTAATATATGTTAAGTTTTATTATATATGTAGTAAAAACTATTGTGTTTTTTTGTGATATTAAGTATAATAAGTACACTTGTTTTAAAATATACATTGAAAATGTTAATGTTTTGAAACATTACCCAAAAAAATGACAATTTAATAAGAAAACTTGTTTTTAATATTAATGTAGCAGCGATAGTTTCAGTAGTAGGGATTATGTCAGTAAAACCAGTAATACAAAGTGTAGAATCGAATAATAATGCGAATAAATTCAAAAAGAATGTAAACATGCGAACTCTTTCGTATGCGGAAAATACAAATACATATTCGCATGCTGATAAAAAAGACTCCGTATCGTTCACGGGTTCTGCGGGTACAACTGCGGCAGGAGTAGTCAGTGCTGCCGTTGTCGGCTTGATGAACTTTATTGAAAAAGGCGGATATCCTGCTGAATTTATTATCCAAGACGGTTTAGGTTTTATTGCCCCTCGTGTAGGCAAAGGTCTTTTACGTGGAGGCCCTGAAAAAAGAGATGAAAACGGGAATATCGTTCTTGATAAAAACGGAAAACCTGAACACGAATTGAATTGGAATTTCGCAAGAAAAGAGTTCCTTCGTGAAATTATTACCGGCCCTAGTTCGTTCTTAATTCCGTTGTTCATGCTCGGACAGGTTAAGAAACGCTTCGGCTCTGCTAATGCTGTTAAAATGAATTATATCGACAGTTTCCAACAGCCTTATATGAAGTTTGCCAATGAAAACAGTAACTTAATCCAATCAGGTAATACTGCGACAGGCAAGGCTGCTTTCTATAAAGAAATTTTGGCGGATGCTATTGAAAACAGCGTTAACAAAGAATTGGCTGCTGACAGTAAAATGTCAGGCGAACAAGTTGCGAAACTTGCTGAAGAATTTGCTCAAAGACAAATTAAAATCGAAAATATCATGTCTGACAAGACATTAAACAAAGTTTCCAAGGGTGAAAAAATCCAAGAACTTGGCGGAACCGTAGAAGATGCCTTCATGAAGTTGAAAAAAGGTTACATCGGCGGAACTGTTGATGAAATGTCCGTTAATTTAACCGCTTCAGCAAAAGGCAAATTAAACGGCGGCAGTATTGGTGAATTGCTTACTGCAATGAATGATTATTTTGATGATATTTCAAAAACTACAGCCAAGAAATTAAAGGATAATATTACCGCTGAAAATATTGAAAAGACAGTTAAAGATTTTACCCATAAAAAAATGGGTACAAGAATGTTGACCAACTTCGGTATTTTTGGAACTGTAGCACTGTTCTACACTCAAATTCCGAAATTATACAACATGGGCTTGAAAGGAAATCCTGCTTTAGCAAATAAAAACGCCGGAGCAGTTCCTGAAAAGACTAAAACAGAACCTGCAAAAGTTGATACAAATTCCGAAGTTAAAAAAGATGTTCCGTTCACCGGTCTTGCATCAAAAGCCGGAGATGTTGCAGGAAGAGCATTTAACAACAAATATTCAAAATACGTTACAGATATGTTTGAATTGAACGGCTCTGTAATCTCAGGCGGTGCAATGGCAACGTTGTTGTACGGATTCTGTATTCCGCCAAGACTTTATAACGCTCAAGATAAATATGATTTTGGCGAAATTATTCTACGTGACCTTACAGCGTTCACTGCGTTGTTGTTCGGAGCAAAAGCGGTTGCTCGTTTATCAACAGATTTATTTACAAAAATTACCGGTTTGGCACTTAACCAAAAACATCTGGACGGTAAAAATATATTCCAGAAAATTCTTGCTTATGTTCAGCCAAGCAATTCAGGTCATGCAGTTCTCTCCGGCAAGCAGTTGAAATCTAAGTACATGAACCTTCAAGATTATAAAGGCGGCGTAAACGGATTTATGGAATTTATCGAAAAGAGCGGCGGTAACTTGAAGAAAATGTTCGCAAAAGATAAAGAAGTTAAATCTGTTGTCGGCGAAATTCTTGAAAAACATATCGGTAAGAATTACGCAAATGCTTCAACTTCTGAAATTAAGGATGCGTTAAAAGCCGCAAATAAAGAAAACGGTAAGTTAATCCAAAACTTCTACAAATTATTTGAAAAAGAAAACGGCATCTTGAGACTTGCAAAAACATGTAACAGTGCATTCGGCTTCTTGTCGACAATCGTACTTGTTCCTGGTTTGATTATAGCGTTGACAAATGCCTGCGAAAGAATGACAGAACGCAGAATTGCCAAAGAAAACGGCGGTTCTAATAATATGGATAATAATAATACAGGATTTGCAGTTGCCAGATACATGTCCAAAGTACCTTCTATGGCAGGGTTCTTGGGTCAATGTAATGCCCGAAATAACGGCTAGGGTTTTATAAGTTTATATTTATAACAAGCAAGGTCGTTTGGTATTCTTCGCAGGGGTAAATATATGGGTAAACCCGAATATTTGTAAGGTTTTCGTCATTCTGAGCAAAATATTTGATAATTCGGTCAGAAATTTGTACGAAGTGCGAAGAATCCCTAACAAATTTGAGCAAAAGTAAAATTTGAACCCTCTCCCGAATTTCTAAATTCACTGTCGTTCATTAAGAAATTCTGAAGAAAAATTTTCACAATTGGGGCAATTAAGTTTAGTTATATTTACTCGGATTTGGAAAAATTTTCTGTTTATTATACAATTGGGGTATGAATTTAGATAGCCGAATTGACAGTATTTTATCGCCAATAGCAAATAAAATTTCTGGATTAATCTTTTCTCATGTTACTATTCACGGTGTTCGTGTAGAATTTTTGATTATTCTATTAATGGTTGCTGCGTTGTATTTTACGTTCAGAACAAGATTTATCGGGTTCTGGGGGTTCAAGCACGCAATAAATCTTATCACTAAAAAATACAAACACGACGATACTATTGTGCGTAAAAAGCAGGGCGAAGTTTCGTCTTTTCAGGCTTTGACTGCGACGATTTCGGCATCCGCAGGCATGGGGAATGTCGTGGGTTCGGCACTTGCGGTTTCTCTGGGCGGGCCGGGGGTAATTTTTTGGATGATTATTGCCGGTATTTTTTCAATGGGGTTGAAGTTTGCAGAAGTCTTACTCGGTATAAAATTCAGACAAATTAACAAAGACGGCTCTTCATCAGGCGGCCCGATGTACTATATTATCAACGGTTTGCGTACTCCGTGGATTAAACCTTACACTCCGTATCTTTCAAAAATTTACGCCATTTGCTGCGTGTTTGCAATGATTGGCGGGTGGAATTTGTTCCAGATTAATGCGATTACTACACAAATTGTCAATGTTACGGGGCTGTTTGCTTCTGAGCGTTGGATTTTCGGCTTGATTGTCGCCGTAATCACCTATATTACAGTCATTGGCGGGATTAAATCTATCGGAAAATTTACCTCGAAAGTTACCCCTGTAATGTGTACTCTGTACGTATTTTCAGCGTTCATAATTTGTTTGTTGAATATTCACCATATACCGGACACTATTGCACTGATTGTGAAAGAGGCATTTCACCCTAGTGCTGTCAGCGGTGGAATGTTTGCGTGCATGTTGTGGGGATTTAGGCGTGCAATGTTTGCTAACGAGGCGGGTTTAGGCACAGCACCTATTGCGTTTTCTGCCGTTAAAACAAGCAAACCTGTTGCTCAAGCCTTTATTGCAATGCTGCAGCCGTTTGTTGATACGGTTATAGTCGGCTCTGCGACAGCGTTTATAATCGTTGTTACAGGTGCTTATTTGAACACAAGCGGACTTGTCGGTATTGAATTAACCTCAAAAGCTTTTGCAACGGTTTGTCCGTTCTTCCCTGTTCTATTAACGTTTATGGCAAGTTGTTTTGTACTTTCTACAATGCTTTGCGGCTCTTATTACGGAACAAAAAGCTGGACATTCTTGTTCGGCGAATCAAAATCAACAACAAGAACTTTCCAGATAATATACTGTTTATTCATCATAATCGGCTCTGCAATGAACCTCAAAAGTGTCGTTAATCTTTCTGATGCGTTCACTTTATTTTTAGCCGTTCCGAATTTGATTGCAGTATTTTTATTATCTGATATAATAATGAAAGAATTGAAACGTTATTGTAAAAAATACAATGTCGGATTTTTTAAACAAGAAGAAAAAGAATAATCATATATAAGGAGAAAGAGAATAGATGATTAAAAAGGGATGTTTGGATATAGTTCAGGCAAAGTGCGAAAATTGTATGGATTGTGCGTTAGGCAGCACTCGTAAGAATGTTGTGTTTTCTGACGGAAACCCTGAAACTGCAAAGATTGTTTTGATTGGCGAAGCCCCTGGCGAAACAGAAGATGAAACAGGTACTCCGTTTGTAGGCAGAGCCGGCAAGTTATTAAACCAGTTCTTGGAAGAAGCAGGAATTTCTCGCAAAGATGATTTGTATATTATTAACACAGTAAAATGTCGTCCGCCTGAAAACAGAGTTCCGACCGATGTTGAAAAAGCAATGTGCGAAAAATACTTAACCGCACAAATTGATATTATGAACCCGAAAGCAATTATTTTCTGTGGTGCAACATCATTGAAATCTTTCTGGTCAGATAAAAAAGTTCAGATTTCAAAAGTAAGAGGTAACTGGTTTAGCGTTACTATCAACGGAAAAGAATACCGAGCAATGGCAATTTTCCACCCGTCTTACCTCTTGAGAAACCACTCTATGGAAGAAGGTTCTCCAAGAAGATTAATGCAGCACGATCTTTCTGTTATCAAATCGGAAATTCTTGGTGACAAACAGGAGTGTCCCTCCTGCAACCCTTTCAATAAGGAATTGGCTATGGTCTAGCCAGAAAATTAAATTTGTTTCATACTCCAGAGAAAAAGACAGAGCAATTTAATTGCCTGTCTTTTTTTTGTGTTGTGTTTATTGAGGATAGGGGAGTTTCCCTCCCTTTCTGAGGGAGCGAATTTACGTACGGACGGAGTGAAACGAGTCCG
>CAMAGQ010000003.1 GCA_945833895.1 uncultured bacterium | reverse complement strand
ACCTGATTTTTTGAGTTAGCTTTTATCAGTTGATTTGGAATTTTTACACGCATACCGTCACCATTAATCTGTAATTTACCGATAATTTGCCCGTTAAAATAAACCTCTGCAGGTGTTGAATAAGCCGAACGCATTTTATTTTGCCCCATTCGATTTGCCATTTTTGTATCCAAACCGACCAGAGAACCAATGACTAAATAATTTGAAAACTTTTTCGCATTATCTGTCATAATAAAATCTTTTGTGTAATATGGCCCCATTGCCTTTATCCTGAAATCGCCCGCATTAGCGGAGTTCATGGAAAAATTATTGTCGCCTAAGTGAAGAATCTCGGATTCTATTGCAATATCCATAGGCTCACTTTTGGCAATTTCAATCTGCATAGGGTTTTGTAAACTTTCGTTATTGTTTATGGTAAGCGAAAATGGTCTGTAGCCTTCTTTTTCAACGTTAAGCATGATAGGCTGGATAATTTGGATTTTTTCTAATTGGAAATTTCCGTTAGCATCGGTGTAGGTTTGAAAATTCTTCTGAGGAATTGTAATTTTAGCAAATTCAATCCCCTGCTTTGTTTGAGCATCAATAACCTGATTACTTTCGTGTTGACCAACCTTTGTAACCCCGCCGGTAAACGTAGTTCCAAAAGTTACCGTTGAAAACATTAGCATTGATATTATCATTAGTAATAAATTTTTCATACTGTAGTTATTTCATGTTTACAGAAATTTTTAATTAGATTATCGGGCATATAAAATAAGATTATCAAAAGCAAAAAAGGTCTTGAAAAATAATATTTATTTGTTATGATTATTGAGTGATAATTAAATAAGCCGATGTGATGGAATTGGTAGACGTGCTAGACTCAAAATCTTGTGAGGTTCAACCCTCGTGCCGGTTCGACCCCGGCCATCGGCACCATAAAAAAGACCTTTAAAAGGGTCTTTTTTATTATTCATTTAATTTTTGCTCTTATTTGCGTATTCAATTGCTCTTTTAATTACACTCAATGGAGATTGGAAAAATTTTTGCTTAAATACCTTATCTTCGACCTTTGCCACAAGTGTACAATTCGATTTTGTTTTCAATTTAGGCAGAATTGACTCATTTTTAACGGCATAGACATAAACATCATTAATAGTTTTGCTGCCTCTTTTCATAATTTTCATCAAGTTGTAATAATCATCATTGCTAAATTCAAAACGAATGTACGCTCTTGCTGATTTTGAAAATATCATGTTTCCGTTAAATGTCGTATTATAATTGTTATTTATTCTATTGATTTGCATAATTTACCTTTTTCCCGGTGGGG
The DNA here is from genome assembly GCA_945833895.1 of uncultured bacterium. Classification (GTDB taxonomy): domain Bacteria; phylum Cyanobacteriota; class Vampirovibrionia; order Gastranaerophilales; family Gastranaerophilaceae; genus Zag111. The sequence goes on along the minus strand of CAMAGQ010000003.1, from coordinate 32,199 downwards.
CTAAACCTCTTGCATGTGGACTTCCCAACGCATACAGGCTGAGCCGTCTTTGGGGTCAATGTACTCAACACATTCTTTGTCTAAAATTCTGAACTGTTCGCCTTTTGGATACACAACCTCCTGATTATATCCGAGGTTATACGCTCTTGAGGTTTCTGATTTTGGGTGGATAATGAATTTAATATTTTGGTTTTTCATGTGGTCGCCAAAATCAACCTCTGCATAGTGCTTGTGAGTTGAACAGCATTGCCTTTGGTCTATTGTGTAAATTTCTCCTTTTTTCGGAAGTTGTTTTTTTACAAAATCTTCAGCGTTTGGCATAGAAAACCAATGATAAACCGGTTCAATTTCAAATTCCTGCTTATAATCCTTGTCTGCTATTGCTTCATATATTGTTTTAGTCTTTATCGGTTGTTTAGAACTATATCTTCCGCCAATACCCATAACAGACTTTTGAAGTTCATTATCGGAGAACTCAAAAGCCCCCATGTGACCTCTTTGCCATGCTCTGTAAATTTGCTTATCTGTGGCGTTCTCACTCAATTTAGGGATAGTATGGATATCTAAAATCAAATCCTTTTTTCTTGCTGCTTCAAGTTCAGCGATTGCTTTTCGACGTTGAGATTGGGTTAAAACAGTTTTAGCAGGTTTTTCATGCTCCGGAAGGTAGGTCAGTTTTTCCTTGATTGATTTTATCCTGTAATTGTCCAACTGTTTAACTCGGTGTTCTCGGATTTTTATAACTCTTGTCAAATATGCACTCATTAATTCACCATCTTTAGGCTCTGTTTTTGCTGCGATATTCAAAAGCCCTGTGAACATGCTGTTGTATTGTTCTTCCATTGCACATGCCGAACTAAAATGCGTGCGAATTTTATCCGATTTCATCTCCAAACCGTCAGAAACAAGTTCCTCCAGAAGTTTCACAATATCCTTTTTTGAAACTTTAGCACCATTATTTTCAAGTTGTTTAATTTCCAAAACCAAATCTTTTGCCAAAGTTTTTGATGAAGGCATGGTTATAAATTGAGGATTGGTTGAAATTTTTGTGTTTAATTTCGCTGATAATTTTTCTAATATAACTTCTGAATTGAAAAGGTTTTTATTCGCCAAACGCGTTGATATACTTGCAAAATAATCACTTAATCGCTCGTCAGTTTTCGGAGTTTCTTGCATTTGAGCAAGGACATCTTTCATATAATTTTTACGATTTATCAGAATTTGAGCAAGTTCTTTATCTTCAACGGTTTTAATAATCTCTTTATCAGGAATGTCACAAACCGCTTTAAATGACTCCACAAGCTCGTCATGTGTCATTTTTGCATACACACAAGTACTGTCAAAGTTTCTGCCGTCAACAAGCGTCACAAGTTCGTCTACTTTATCGCCAAAATTCGGTTTAATTTTGCCCTGAGCCCTATATCTCAAAGAACCGCCATTATCAATTTTTACAGGCTTACCCTCCTTCATCAGGGTATTTCCGTGTAGCAGTGAATCCCAGTTAGCAAGCCACGCATCAGCCGCAAAACCTTTCCTGAGGGCTTTTCCGTCTTCTAATCGGGTTAAATTCGGTACAAATTTACTTGCAAAGGCTTTTACTCCGTCATCAAGGATAATCGGAGAAATTTCCGGAGTATCAAACCCTGCCAGGCGATACAACTTTGATGCCAACGCCTCAGATGCAATATGACCTTCTTTTTCTTCCGTTTCGGCGTATTTTATATAGAAAAGTTCACCTGTTTCGTTATTCTTAGCCCAAAACGCATCCTGACTGCCCGCTTGTGAACCGATATACTCAGTCCAGTTTTGAGTTTTGCCGTCAATTTTTACACTTATAGGACGTTTTGAAAAATCAAGTTCAAGATTTTTTTCAAACTTTAAAACTTCTGCAAAGTCTACACAGTCATGCTCAAGCGGTTTTAGAGGATTTGTCACGTTTAAAGATTTTCTTATCCCACCGATTGCTGCTATATCATCAGGGATTGGACAATGTTTTGCTCTTACGGCACCATCAACTGCTGTTGTAATTTTCCCAATTATTTTGTTCACATTCATATTTTTAACCTTCGTTTATATAAAATCAGGACAAGGAATAAATTTGCATGATTGTTACAAATTTTAACAAAAAAAAGATATCAGACAGAAATTTTGCCTGATACCTTTTTATTTTTTTTCACGATTAAAGACTATTGAAGTCTTGCTTTATCTTCTTCGGTAACACCCTTGATAGTAAGGTTAACTCTGCCTTTTTCATCGATTTTGACTACCTTAACGATAACTTCTTGACCGATTGTAAGATGCGGTTCGATTGTTTCAATTCTCTCGTTGCAAACTTGAGAAATGTGAACCATACCGTCTTTACCGCCGCCTAATTCAACAAAAGCACCGATAGGGATAATTCTTACAACTTTACCTTTAATTACCATACCAACTTCAGGTTTAAAAGTAAGGTCTTTAATCATTTTCTTAGCGATTGCAGCACCTTCCTGATCGTTAGAAGTAATAGTAACAATACCGTTATCTTGAATATCGATTTCAGCACCTGAAGCATCTATAATCGCTCTGATTTGTTTTCCGCCAGGCCCGATTACTGTTCCGATATCATCAACAGGAATTGTCATTGTGCTGATACTTGGTGCAAACGGTGACATAGCACCTGGTTCGGTGATTGCTTCTCTCATTTTACCTAAGATATGCAATCTACCTTCTTTTGCTTGTCCCAACGCTCTTCTCAATGTATCATTTGCAATACCTTTTGCTTTCATATCCATTTGAAGTGCTGTGATACCGTCGTCATTACCTGTAACTTTGAAGTCCATGTCGCCAAGAAAGTCTTCAATACCTTGAATATCGGTTAATACAACAGGTTCTTTACCTTCTTCGGTAATCATACCCATTGCAACACCGCCTATCATACACTTAACAGGAACACCCGCATTCATCAAAGCCATAGATGAACCGCAAGTTGAAGCCATTGAAGTTGAACCGTTTGATTCCAAGACATCAGATGTTACACGGATTGTATAACCAAATTCATCTTGAGAAGGTAACGCAGGAACGTTCGCTCTTTCTGCCAAGTTACCGTGACCAACTTCTCTTCTTCCCGGGCCTCTCAAAGGTTTTACTTCACCAACTGAAAATCCAGGGAAGATATATTTGTGCATGTAAGTTTTTTCTCTTTCAGGGTCAACGCCGTCAAGTTCTTGTTTCATTGCAGGTCCTGCAAGGGTTGCAACTGATAATACCTGAGTTTGACCTCTTGTAAATACGGCAGAACCGTGTGCTCTAGGAATAACACCAACTTCGCACCAGATTGGACGAACTTCGGTCGGTTTACGTCCGTCTGCTCTAACGCCTTCATCCAAAATCATTGAACGCATGATTTTCTTTTCGGCAGCCTTAAATTCTTCTGCAACAAAGTCTATACCTGTTTCTTCAATGATTTGTTTGATGTAATGGTCATCAGGTAAAGCATCAACTTTTTCTTTTACAAGTTTTTTTGCTTCTTCCAATTTTTCTTGACGGTAAGTTCTGTCAAAATTGTGGTAAGCATCAAAAATCATATCGTGAGCGGTTTCGTTGATAATGTTTTTCAATTCGGTTGTGTCGTAAGGGTTAACAAATTCTTCCTTAACAACACCGCACTGTTTAGCAAACTCAACTTGAGCATCACATTGTTTTCTGATTTCACCCTGAGCAAATTCAACAGCATTCATAATATCGTCTTCTGTAACGAATTTACAGCCTGCTTCAACCATGATTACAGAATCATGAGTACCTGCAACAACGATATCAAGGTCTGATTCTTTTGCTTGTTTATGAGTAGGGTTAGCAATCATGTTGCCTTCAGCATCTCTTGATACACGAACAGCACCGATAGGGCCTTCAAATGGTGCACCTGATAACATCAAAGCACAAGAAGCACCCAACATAGCCAATGTATCAGGCTGATTCTCCTGATCATAACTGAATAATTGTGCAACGATTTGAATATCGTTTCTATAACCTTTAGGGAATAAAGGTCTGATTGGTCGGTCAATCAATCTTGAAACAAGGATAGCCTTATCTCCGGCTTTGCCTTCAGAACGGTTGTAACCGCCCGGAATTCTGCCGATTGCCGACATTCTTTCTTCATAATCAATTAGTAACGGGAAGAAATCAATTCCGACTCTAGGTTCTTTTGATACACAGCAGTGAACAAATAACATTGTATCTCCGCATCTTACTGTAACTGAACCGTTAGCGGATTGAGCGTATTTCCCTGTTTCAACGGTTACGGTCTTTCCGCCGATTTCCAGTTGAAAACTCTTTGTTTCAGGTTTCATAAATTACCTTTTCTTTCTGCGTTCTTTCTAACGCCTTTATGTGATACACTTCCATTTTTAACTCTATTATACAGCAAAAATAAAATCTGATTAAATTTTAATATTTCTTATGAAACACTTTACTTATCAGGGTTTATATGACATAATGAATTTGCAATTGTAACATTTTGTTAATGGTATCTTTTCAAATTAGCAAAAAAAAATATTTTGACGATTTAAAGTAAGGGAAATGTAGAAAGTAGTGAGGCATCTAAATGTTAACAATTCAACCAAATATCACAAACCAAACAATTCGTATACAACCTGCATTTAAGGCAGAGCAAAATCGTGACGATAGTTTTTACGAAAGTAAAACAAATTATTATGAAGGACAAAAAAAGGATTTTGAAGACCTGTCTAACGATATAAAAACTCCAAAAGCATTGAAAAAGATTGCAAAAACTTTTGCGGTTATATCGACAATGTTACTTGAAGGCTGGGCAGTAGCCTGGGGTGCTACAAAAGGTGCTAAATTCGTAAAATCCTCAGTTGCATCAGGTTTAGATACAAAATTTGTAAAAGGTTCTAAGGAAGTACTAAAACCTATTTATAAAGGCTTTGTTCAAGCAGGTAACAAGATTGCTGAATTTGCTAAAGCGGCTTCAGCAAGAATTAAAGGTACTAAAATTTATACAAACTTAAGCGAAAAATTAGCCAAAGTTGTTGAAAAAATGGAAAATAACAAATTCGGAAAAGTTGTTTTGACAGTTTTACGCACAATCGGTAAAGGTGCAAAAAAAGTTGCTGATGTTATTGCGAAACCGTTCAAAACTGCAGCAAACAAAATAAAAGAAACATCGTTTGACACAGCATACGACAACGCAACAAAAACAGTTTCAACCACTCTGGGTGTTGGAGCAGGTGCTGCTTCAGGTTACAATGAAATAGTTCATCCGGAACAAGCAAAAGCAGACAAAGAACTTGAGGAGGAGGTATAATGAATACCATTGATTTCAGACCTCAACCACAATATACTCCCGAACAACGCCAGCAACAGACAAAAGAACAAGTTGCAACAGGTGTCGGTGGTGCGGCAGGACTTAGTGCAACTGCAACAAGATACGCAGGCAAAAAAGGTTTAAAAGCACAAGCAGGCGAAGAAATACTTGGAAGAATGACTGCTCAAGTTTCCAACGGAATTAAAACCGTTAACCAAACCCAAGAAGTTGCAACAGGATTTATAACAACTTTCAAAAATAATTTAAAAATGTACACAAAAAGCATAATGGATCAACTTGCAAAATTCAAAGATTCAAAATTTATCGGTCCTATTGTTAAAAGTCCGATAACAAGAAGATTTTCTGCTCTTGCAGGCGGTCTGTTAGCATTCTTTGTACTTGTTACAGGCGTAAATAAAGCGTTCAAAAACGGCGAAATCGCTGTTGATGATTTGAAATCGCAATATAAAAATTACAGAAACGCCGCATAAGTCTTTATAAGTTTGTTAAAATGAAATAATCGTGCTAAACTTAGGTTATGCACGATTTTTCTATTAAAGAGATTAGAACAAATAACATAACCGACGAATTGTTAAGTATAGGTTTTGACAAAACTTACGCTCAGAAAGCATGCAAAAAATACATCTACAAGAACTTGAAAATTTTTAATCTTACAGTTCCGCAGGCAAATATCTTAAAACAGACCGCCTTATCTGTCGGGGCTGATTGTGCAACACATAGAGAAGTTATAACAGGTAAAATTGAACTTTCTGACTGTATTCTTGGCGGAAGCGTTTCACAAATTACGAAAATCGCTCAAAATCTTTTGTTTCAGCCGTTTGGGTTAAAAATACTGGGGCAAAAACTCATTGAACAGTGTGAAATTTCGCAAAACACTGACAGAACCAAAATTGTTGGGATTTTGAACATTACAAAAAATTCTTTTTCTGATGGCGGTGAGTTTTACGATTTTGACTCTGCAATCACACAGTTGAACAAATTAATTCAGGACGGTGCTGATATCATTGATATTGGGGCTGAATCTACCAAACCATATTCAAAAGGTGTGAGTGCTAAAGAACAACTGGAAAAATTGTTGCCTGTATTAGATTATATTAAACAGCAAAATATTCAAACTCCGATAAGCATTGACACAAGAAGTTCTATTGTTGCGGAAGAAAGTATAAAAGCAGGAGCTTTAATAATAAACGATGTGTCAGGTTTGACGTTTGATGATAATATGGCGGAAGTCGTTGCGAAATATCCGAATGTTAAATTGATTATTCAACATTCCCAAGGAACTCCCGAAAACATGCAGGAAGAACCTTTCTACGAGAACTTAATGGACGAAATTTTCACATTTTTATATAACAAGGTTCAGTTTGCTATCTCAAAAGGTATTTCAAAAGAAAATATCATTATCGACCCGGGGATAGGTTTTGGCAAGTTAAAATCGCATAATATCGAGATTTTAAACCGCTGGCAGGAATTAAAATCTATAGGTTACCCTGTTATGATTGGACTGTCAAGAAAAAGCCTGTTAGAATGTCAGCAAGCGATGAATGAAGAAAAAGATATTTATACCCTTGCACTGAATAGCGTTCTGATAAATCAGAAAATTGATTATATAAGAGTGCATAATCCTGCAATTCATAAAAAACTTATTAGTATCTGGGAATAGTCGAATTTACTAATTTATAAAATTTCGATTTAGATTAGTATTCCAAATATGAAAAATACTATAATTAGTCTTGTTGTTTTTTCGCTTATTATGTACGGTCTGTTCGCTGTGTATCAGGTACTTAACCATACGTATATTAAGGCGGAATTTAAACACATTGACCCGCTGCCATCCAGAATGGACGTTTTTTACAAGGGGTACAAACTCGGTAGGACAAGAAAGTTAAAAATTTCAAACGATTTTCAAACCACATATCTTTACATAACCTTAAACCAACGCGGCTTGCATCTTCCTAAAAACATCTCGGTTGAAATTAAAAATTACGACAAAGACACAAAATATGTTGATATAATTTACCCTGCGGCACCTCAGTTAAAATTTATCAAAACAGGTGACGTAATTAAAGGAAAATCTTCATTTACATTCTCGGGGATTTCGGATTTAAATCAGGCTCACTTAGACGATTTATCAGAAAAGGGTGAAAACCTGTTGAGTTCAGCGAAAAATACAACCGAGTCGCTGACTGAAATGTTCAATTTAATAACGGATATCCTGAATGAAAACCGTCTGAATATCTATCAAATCACATCAAACCTCAGAGATAGCACAAACAGTCTAAGATTATCAACCGAAAATCTTCAAGATTTATCGGGCAAAATAAACAACGGAATTACTGAAAAATCAATCCGAAACAGCACCGGTAATATTGAATTGCTCACGGGAAACTTTGCAAAAACCTCGGATAAATTTTATCTGATGTCAGGTTCGCTTGAAAGTGCTTCCAAAACAACTGGAGAACTTATTAAAAACACAAATTCACTCGTCGATATAGCAAAAATGGCTCTATGTAACATAAACGATATCATTGAAGCGTTCAAAGAAACCCTGAGAAAACGCATGGGCGGAGCAAGAATACTGTTTAAACAGCCTGTAAAATAGGTTCTTTCAAAATATTCTCTTAGCCAAAAACTCTTTTTTGAACTTCTAACGCAGTTTTTGTAGTTGCAAGTCCTGCCTGCGAACTTTCTTTCAATGTCGGCGACATCAAAGCACCTGTTTGTTCCATCGCATCAACAACTTCATCAAACGGAATTTTCGACTTGATATCAGCAAGAGCAAGTTCAACCGCCGTAATCGCATGAACCGCAAGAAAAGGATTTCTTTTTACACAAGGAACTTCGACCAACCCCGCAACAGGGTCACAAGTTAAGCCCAGAATATTTTTCAACGCAAGAGCAGCAGCGTTTAATACCTGTGAAACATTTCCGCCTTGAAGTTGACATACAGCAGCCGCACTCATCGCAGAAGCCACTCCGCACTCAGCCTGACAGCCTGCAACTGCACCTGCAAGTGAAACTTTGGCGGAAATTATTCTGCCGATTTCACCCGCCGTAATTAAAGCATTAATCTGTTCCCTTTCAGAGTGGTTGTAATCCTCGCTGACCGCAGCCAATCCCGCCGGCAAAATTCCGCAAGAGCCTGCTGTTGGGCAAGCTACAATTTTACCCATTCTGATATTTTCTTCACTTGTTGCAAGAGCATATTCAAGAATTTTTTCAAAAGTTGAGCCAAACATCGCACGTTGTTTTTTAAATCTTTGCTGTAATCTGCAGCAATCCTGACCGCACATTTCGCTCATAGAAAGTTCTTTGCTTGCCATACCTGTTTGTATAGCCTCTTTCATCGCAAAAAGGCTTTTATTTGCAAATACACGAACCTCTTCTATTGAAATTTCGCCCTCTTCTGCCATGTTTGCCTGAGCAATTTCATATATTTGTTTATTTTTTGAAATACATTCTTCGTACAACTGTTCAAATGTGCTGATTTTTCCCATAATTACTAATGTTCCAATTTCTCTATGTAACTAACAAAATACACCTCAGGGATTTCCTGAATTGTTTCAATAATATTATCGCCGACAGTACCATCAATACTGATAATCATAGATGCCTCCTTACCTCTGGCATTTCTATCGCAACTTAACGACGCAATGTTTTTATTATCATATTGCAGAATTGAAGAAACCTGCGAAATCATCCCCGGCATGTCTTTATAAACTATCAAAATCGTGTTGTATTTTCCCGTCAATTTGACATTAAAATCATCAATTTTGCGAATTGCAATTTCGCCTGCTCCGACAGATTCACCTGCAATAAACATTTTTGTATCGCCCTCAAAAGTTATCTCGACGGCATTTGGGTGCTGTTTAAAATTGTCGGCATATAAAAATTTATACTCAACAGTTTTGGCAAGGTCAGACTCAAAAATATCCTTAATCCTTCTATCATCAACACCTAACCCTAAAACTCCCGCAAGCAAACCCTTTTCAGTTCCGTGACCTTTGCCTGTATGAGCGTAAGAGTTATACAACTTAAAAGTAACTTTCTTTGGTGTGTTTTTGTAGATGTTTCTTGCCATAAGCCCCAGTCTTACCGCTCCTGCCGTATGCGAACTTGACGGGCCTATCATAACCGGCGATATTATATCAAATAAGGTTGTTTTTTTCATTAGTAATCTTCTCTGTTTAAATTCTGCTCTATTTTATCCTTGATTGCCTTTTGACTTTGAATGCTTTCAAGTTTCTTATCAACTAATTCCTGTTTTGATTTAACGTTAATTTGCTCTTCAAACGGATTTTTTCGCCCGCCGTTTGAGTGAAAACACGTGAAATATATAACAGCAATCACGATAACAACTATAAGTAATTCAACTAATCCCATTGCCTTTTTCATGCACATTCTCCGTTATTTTAATTTATTTTTCGCTAAATACATAATTATCGCTTCATCCTTATCTGACGGACTTCTCAACGAATTTTTACTGAGTTTGTAATTTTTGATATCGCTGGGTACAAAAAAACGATTATATAGCGATAATCCGATTGAAATGATTACAGAAAAAGCGACAACACCAAGCATTGCAAGAGATAAGCGAACAATACCCGACTTTATGCTTGTTGTTACGGCAGGTGCTGAATATGCAAGGTTAGTAGTGCTAAAAAGCACTACTAATATTGCAACAAGAATTTTATAACTTTTATTCTTCACCTGTTTCCTCAGATTTCCTTGATTTTCTGGTTGTTTTTGAAGAACCGCGGTTTGGACGTCTTGACCTTTTTTTAGGCTGTTCTTCCGTTTTTTCGACAACCTCAGGAACTTCGACAGGAACGGTAGATGTTTCTTCTACAGTCAGTTCTTCTGTGGCTTCTGCCGTTTTCTTTTTAGAAGCTGCTCTTCTTTTTCTTGTTTTACCTTTAATTTTTGGTTCAACTTCGACTTCTGCAACCTCAGTTTGTGCAGGAGTTTCAGCAACAGCCTCTACAACAGGAACTTCTGCCACTGTTTCAGGTTCAGCAGGAGCAGCTTGAATTTGTGAAACCTCTTCAGCTTGCTCTTGTTTATTTTGCTTTTCGCCTTTTTCAAATTTATTTTTTCTGTTTCTTCGTTTGTTATTTTCTTTTTTAACAACTTCTTCTGCAACAACAGCAGACGGTTCTGTTTCAATAACTACTCTTTGCGGTGTTTCAGGTTCTTGAATTTCCGCAACTTTTTCCTGCTGATTGTTATTTTTGTTGTTAGATTTGTTATTTTTCTTGAAATTACCTGTCGGAAGTTTAACCTTAGCCGCTTTTGCACGGTATTCGCCTTCCGCTGTCGGAGTTGCGAAGTTAAATTCTACCATTGAGTAGCCGCTACCCTGACAGTGAGGACATTTCTTTGTAAATATTTCGGATAAAGACTGACCTTGACGGTGTCTTGTCAACTCAACAAGTCCTAAATCAGACAACTGACCGACTTGAGGTTTTGCTTTATCAGGTTCAAGAGCGATTTCAAGTTCTTCCATCATTGCCAACTTATCAGCACGTGAAATCATGTCGATAAAGTCAACGATAATCATACCGCCGATATTTCTCAATCTTAACTGTCTTGCAATCTCATGAACCGCTTCAATATTAGTTTTCAGGATTGTTTCATCCTGAGTTGCGGAACTTATAAACTTACCGCTGTTAACGTCAATTACAGTCAGAGCTTCGGTTTGCTGAATAAACAAATAACCGCCTGACGGCATATTTACTTTAACTTTCAACGCAGCTTTTATTTCTTTATGAATATCCATTGCAACAAGCAAAGGCTCTGTTCCTTTGTACAAAGTAACCTGAGTACCTTTTGCCATGTGCCAGTTTTGCAAAATGGTTTGAACTCTGTTCATTGCAAACGGAGTATCTACAATAATTTCTTTAACATCCTCGGTACAAGCTTCTCTGATAACTCTATACAACAAATCCTGATCACGATAGATAAGGTTTGGCGGAGTAAGAGTTTCAGCAGACGTGATAATGTTGTTCCATTTTTCCAACAAGATTTCCAAATCTTCTTGAATATCAGCCTCAGTTTGACCTTCAGCCTCTGTTCTGATAATAACGCCGACCCCTACCGGTTTAATCAGGTTAATAATTGATTTTAATCTTGCTCTTTCTTTTGAGTTTTCAATTTTTTTACTGATACTTACGCCCGGTTCATTCGGCATAAGAACAAGAAATCTACCCGGAAGGCTGATTTCTGTAGTAACTCTCGGACCTTTGTGTCCTGTTGGTTCTTTAACAACCTGAACGATAAGTTTTTGTTTTGGGGAAAGTTTTTCTTTCAAAGTGCCTTTTCCCATAACATCTTGGGCATGTAAAAAGCCCATTTTGTCTGTACCAACGTTCACAAACGCTGCATCAATACTTGGCAAAATGTTATCAACTGTTGCTAAATAAACGTCACCAAGTAAAACGTCACCTCTGTGGATGAAAAAATCAGTAACAACTTTGTTTTCTAAAACTGCCGCAATATTGTCACGCTCGGCAATTACAATTTTTTTCTCAATTGCTTGATTTCCATTTCGATTTTTGTCGTGCATAAAATTTCCTTTACTATAACTCATGCAAAGACTCGGTAAGAAACTTCACTCTTGTGATGTCAAAGGCAACCCCTTCGGCAATTACACCCATAAGTACGTCCGCTCTAAGAGGCGGCACATCAGAGCCTTGACCGGTCTTTAATACTATAAACAGACTATTCTCTTCAAATCGGTAAGCACCAATTGATTTTTTTATGTCTATTGTTTTTACTAAACCTTTTTTGTTTTTCTTCTCGATTAAAATCTCATCGGAAGATAAAACCTTTTCTGTATTATATACTAATTTTTCAAAATCGTAAAGAGCAGGATTTAATATGTTAATTTTATACTCTGCCCACGAAACAGTCTGATCTATTGCAAGCGTTGAGTTTTCGATTTTTTTAACGCTTAATATTTCAGCACCTGCCGGTAAAGATTTTTGTAATTCATCTTTTAAAAATTCCGTCGAAACCTCTTCCAACAACTCAACATCAACCAACTCGGTTAAACTTTGGCAGAACAGCGGCAAGGCAATTCCCATTGAAATTTTCATTGTCGGATTGTAACCGCAAGAGAATGCAACTTTGAGTTTTGTTCTTGAAATAGCCTTAAAGAAAGTGTTTTGCCAATCAAGATGTGAAAAATATTTTAAAGTTCCGCATTTTGTAAGTTTTATACGGTATCTGAAAAGTTCTCTCTGGTTGTTAACTGTTGACGGGTCAACGTGTTCATCAAACTTTATTGCCTGAGCCTTTTCGCAAGCCTTGAACGGCTTATCCATAACCTTTTTAACACCTAAGTTAGGACATACTCCGCACCCCACACAACCTTGCTGGCATGTCGGAACAATATGAGGAGATTGTGCATCAACCTCCATTGCGGTTGTATATTCTTTTTTGAACCAATCCTGATTAATTCCGATATCAATGAAGTTCCAAGGCAACTCGTCCTCTAAATCGTATTGATGCTGTGCAAGAGCGTTCAAATCAATTCCAAGTTCTTCAGCGGTTTCAAACCAGACATTTTTATTAAAATACTCGCCCCAGGCGTCAAGATAACAGCCTTTTTTATACAAAGCCTCAATATACCCGCATAAAGAGTCATCACCACGGGTTAAAACCGCTTCAAGCAACGACACAAACTTTTCGTGATAGTTAACTTTAACACCTTTGATGTGTTTAACCTGCTCCATAAGGTGATGAATGTGTTCAGTAACTTTATTCAAATCCATCTGACCGCACCATTGGAACGGTGTAAACGGCTTCGGAACAAAAATTGACAACGTACAAGTCAAATCAAGCGAATGTTTTAAATCCTTTTCTTTTTTCAAAAGTCTTGAACGATATCTGATTTTTCGGAACAATTCTGCCATTTCATCCATATCTTCAATGGTTTCAGTCGGAAGTCCGCAGATAAAGTAAAACTTAACTCTAGACCAACCATGTTCATACAACGTCAAAACTGCATCCATAATCTGTTCTTCGGTAATATTCTTCTTTATGACATCTCTCAAACGCTGACTTCCCGCTTCAGGTGCAAGGGTCATGGTCGATTTTCTGACACTTTGTACAAGATTGGCAAGTTCAAGATTAAACCCGTCAATCCTTTGACTAGGCAGTGATACAGAGATTTTTCTGTCGTTAAAATCAACCGCAAGTTCTTTGATAACCTCGTTAATATTTGCGTAATCGTTTGAAGATAAAGACAAAAGCGAATACTCATCATAACCAGTATTATTAACAAGTTCTTTTGTAATTTTGATAATATCTTCGGCTTTACGCTCTCTAATCGGCAGGGTTACATGCCCCGGCTGACAGAAACGACACATTCTGCCGCAACCTCTGCGGATTTCAACCACCGCTCTATCCTGAATTGACGACGAAAACGGTATTGGGTATTTTGTAATCGCATTATCATAATCAATCTGAACAACACGTTTTTTAACCTTGCCGCCGACACTTTTCGACCATCTGCCCGAATTTTCGCCCTCACAAAGTGCCTTAATTCGCTCTGCACGAGGTAATCCTTTTGTTTTTTCCAGAATTTCGCAAACCTCAACAATTGTTTCTTCCCCGTCACCAATCATAAAAACATCGATAAAATCGCTCAATGGCAACGGATTAAACGCACACGGCCCGCCTGCAACAATAATCGGGTCAGAATCGGTTCTATCAGAATTTTTGTATGGAATCCCCGACATTTCAAGCATTTTTAATACAGTCGGATATGACATTTCATATTGCAGTGAAAATCCGATAACGTCAAAGTCCTTCAAGTCACGCTTTGATTCAACCCCGTACAATGTTTGAGGTTTGAAATCAGGTTCAGGAGCATAAACTCTGTCGCACATAAAATCAGGCTTTCTGTTGATAATTTCATACAGAACACGTACCCCGAGGTTTGAAATTCCTATTTCGTATTTGTCAGGGAATGCAAGTGCGAACCTAATCTTTGCCGAGTCAAAATCTTTATTGCAGGACAAATATTCCCCGCCTACATACTGATATGGTTTATTACAATTATACAGACTTTCGTGATATTTTCTAAAAAAACACATCTCTAATTTTCTCTTACGCTAAATCTTCCGGAAAGTATTTATCTATCTTTATTATTGTACCATCAAGTTTGTTTTCTTCAAAAGACTTCATAAACTTAAACAAATCAGAGTTTGGTACGTGGTAACTGTAAACTACAACTTCAGAATCGATTTCACGCATTACAGACACCATGTAATGACATTTTGAAGCGTAATTTAACAGGTTTTCTTTGTTAAAACTGTTACCGTTTGAATCTTTAGTGTTCTTAACATAATTAAATCCCGCATAGAATTTAACCTGTTCTCTCACGTCAGGGGGCATGCCGTTAATACTTTGTACGGCAGAAAACAAATTTATGACGTTATTTTTCTCATCATTTGTCATAATACACCTCCCTAACACCATTAAACAACACATTTATAAAAATGTCTAAATGTTAAGATTCTTCTGTTGTAAGTTCTTTTAAGTAATCAAGAACTTTTAGTGCAGTTTCTCGGCGAATATCTTTCGGTGCAAGACGTAAATATTCAATTGCATGCGAAACCTTAACATTTTTATCATACCACCTGCGAAGAATGTAATTATACTGTTCTTCAAGGCTTAACTGTTCAAGTTCAACATCTTTAAGCAAGTCAATAATAAACTCGGCACATCGTACCTGAACGTCTTCCGTTGATTGCTCTAATTCGCTGATTGCATGGCTTACAGCAATATCTGCATCGTACCATCTTTTAAACATATTCATAAATACTTCCTCATTTGTTAAGTATATTAAAGCAAATTTTAACAAAAAAGTAAATTATTTTACAAAAAAATACTTTATATATATGTAGGTAAAAAGATAAAGGTTAGAATTATGTCAGACATTTTAGATATAGGTGCATACAATATGGGTGATGTTATGCACACAGATATCGGGTTATTGAACTTAGACAAACAAATTACCGTTCCGTCATTTGCAAATGGACCAACATTTAATTCAATGAGCGGAATACAAATTCAAGGAAAACTTGATTCGGATAAAGTTGAAATAAAATCACAAAAAGAAAAAGACCAGAAAGTTTGGAATACAGTATTTCTCGGAGCGGGAATAGCAGGAGCAGTTTTTGCATTCTGTAAGTTTGGCAAAACCGGTGCAAAAGCACTTTTAGGACTTGTTAAAAAAGGTGCAGCCGGTGCTTGGGGTTCAATAAAAAAATTAGGCTCAAGCATTAAGGGAAAATTTGTAAAACCGAAACCTTAAATAGTGATAGTGTGTAACTTTTGCGGAAAATTTCATTTTCCCGCATTTTTATGCTAAAATTATTAAAAAAGGAGGAGTTTTATGGCAAAAGATTGCAGTTTTGATATTGTTTCAGAATACGATAAACAGGAACTTGTTAACGCGGTTGATCAGGTTAAAAGAGAATTAACCACAAGATTTGACCTGAAAAATTCAAATTCAAAAGTTGAACTTGAACAAGAAAAAGAAATTGTTATAACAACAAATGATGAAATGAAATTGAAAAACATCATCGACATTTTACAGTCTAAATTGGTTAAGAGAAATTTAAGCATAAAAATTCTTGACCCGAAACCTGTAGAAAACGCACTTGGCGGCAACGTAAGACAGGTTTTTGAACTCAAAAAAGGATTAACTCAAGAACTTGCTAAAAAAATTGTTGCAGATATTAAAGGAACAAAATTGAAAGTTCAAGCATCAATTCAAGGCGAACAAGTCAGAGTAACGGGTAAGGACAAAGACGACTTGCAAGCGGTTATTCAAACATTAAGACAAAACGCTGATAACTATGATGTTCCGCTCCAATTCACAAACTACAGATAATCAGCGTGGGTAAATATACCTTCTTACCCTTCCCTTGATGGGACTAGAAAATAGCACTCTGCCGAACAAAACAATCAAGTATTGTTTTGTGAGAGGTAAGTAATTTTCTGTTTCCCGTATGGGTGAAGGTGTAGGAATGGGGTGATTTTAACCCTCACCCGAATTTCTAAATTCACTAACGTTCATTAAGAAATTCTCATCCAAAGTGGGAGGGCAGTTTGTTCTTCAGTCATTAAAAAACGTGGCACTCGGAATGACGAGTTTTATTTTATCCTCACACGCCGCAAATTATTCTTGTTGGATTTATGTAGCATATACAAAAATATATGTTATAATATAAATAGACAGTTTTAAGGATAGTTGAGAATGTACGAATTTCCATTTGAATTAGATGAATTTCAAAAAGAGGCATGCGAAGTAATCAACAACGGCAACAGTGTTGTTGTTTGTGCCCCGACAGGTGCAGGTAAAACAGTTATCGCACAGCACGCAATCCACAGAGCATTAGAGCAAGGCTGCAGAATTTTTTATACAACTCCGCTTAAAGCTTTATCTAACCAAAAGTTTTACGATTTTAGTGAAAAATACGGAGTTGACAAAGTCGGACTTCTTACAGGCGACACCTCAATAAATCGTGGTGCTCAAATTGTAATTATGACAACGGAAGTTTTCAGAAACATGCTTTACGGAACGAATTTCGGAGCCGTAGCAGACAACCTAAAAGATGTTCGCTATGTTGTGCTTGATGAAGTTCACTATATGAACGACGAACAGCGTGGAACGGTTTGGGAAGAAAGCATCATCTACTGTCCGACAAATATTCAAATAATTGCACTATCTGCAACTGTCGCTAACGGTGACGAACTCACAAACTGGATTAACACCGTTCACTCAAAAACAGTTCTTGTAAATACGGATTTTCGTCCTGTTCCGCTGAGGTTTTACTATTTTGACAGTTCGCAACCGTTCAAGTTGCTTCCGTTATTAACCCCAGAGGGCAAATTAAACAAAAAAATTCGTCCTGAAAAGCCCCAATGGGCAAAAGGTAGAGATAAACGCAAAAAAAGTTACGTTAAGCAAATAATCGCAAATCTTGCCGAAAGCGATATGCTTCCTGCAATATATTTTACTTTTTCACGTAAAAAATGCGACGAGCAAATGGAAAAATGTGCAGGACTTGGTTTAAACACGAAAGCAGAGCAGGAACAAATAAAGAATTTCATAGATGAATATATTGCTGAAAACCCGCATTTGTACGGCAACAAGCATATTGAATACCTTATACAAGGTGTTGCTTCGCACCACGCGGGGCTTTTACCGGCATGGAAAAACCTTGTTGAAAAGTTATTCCAAAAAGGTTTGATTAAGGTTGTATTTGCAACTGAAACACTTGCAGCTGGGATAAATATGCCTGCTCGTTCAACGGTTATCAGTGCGACAAGCAAAAGGACGGATTCAGGTCACAGAATGCTTACGGCTAATGAATTTTTGCAGATGTCAGGTCGTGCCGGCAGGCGTGGTATGGATGAAATCGGCTACGTGACTATCGTCGGAACTTCATTCCAAACACCTGAGGAAGTTGCCGAGTTAGTATTGAGCAATTCTAACCCGCTTGAAAGCCGTTTCTCTCCGGGGTATTCAATGGTTCTTAACCTTTTACAAAGATTTAGCCTTGAAGAATCAAAAGAACTCATTTTGAAAAGTTTCGGCTACTACTCATCAGATTACAGGATAAAACCGATTTTATTTCAACTTCAGGAATACAATAACGAAATTGAAGCACGAGCCTTCGCATGCCCTGCTAAACTTACTGACGAAAAAATGAAAGAATATGACAGTATCAGATATTTGTACGTTCAAAATCGCCAAACTTACAAAAAAATTCTAAGGCAGGAAAAGGCAAAACACAGACCGCTTTCACCTGAAATTATTGAATTCGGAGAGAGAAACAAGGCAGAACTAGCAAAACTTCAAAGTTTCCCTTGCGATTGCTGTAAACATTACAAAAAACACGCTAAAAATATTGAAGTTATCGGGCGTTTGTTAAGTAAAAAACAAAAACTGGAAAAAGAAATCGAACTTCAAAAAGATATTTATTGGAACAAATTTTTGGCACACAGGCAGGTTCTGATTGAATACGGTTACCTTGAAAACGATTACCCGACAGAAAGAGGAAAAACCACCTCTCAAATTCGTTCGGAAAACGAATTATTCCTTGCTGAAATAATTTTCTCGGGAGTTCTTGAAAACCTGACACCATCTCAATTAGCAGGGGTTGTTTGTGCATTGACAACAGAAGATTTGAGGACTGAAATTCCATATATTCCGTTCTCTGAGCCTGTCAGAAAAACTCTCAACCAAATTCGCAACATCAAGAAAAAATTGTACAAAGTACAATCCAGACACAATATTGATGCTCCGCTTTACATAAATCCGTATTTCAGTTCAATGATTGAACTCTGGGTTGAAGGTGCTGAGTGGGAAACAGTAACAGAATCAATGGAAATGGGCGAAGGTGACATTGTCAGAGCGTTCAAAAGAGTTGTCGATGTGTTAAGACAAATTACAACAATTGATAATGTTCCTGAAACTCTTGTATTTACGGCAAGAGAAGCAATAGAAAAAATTCAACGTCCGCCTGTGGATGTCGATTAAATCGCTATTTCTTGACAATTATAACCTTTTGATGTTGAATAAGTGTGTTATTTACATTTACTCTGTGAGGTTATTATGAGAATTAATTCAGTTTCATTTGGAAGTACCGCAACAAAAGCGGATAAGTTAGCAACGTCAGTATTTAAAAAGATTGCACACGGCTCTGACGGCAAGTTAAAAACCTACCTTGGCACAACATTAAAGGGCGATAATGTTACAATTAGAGAAACAAATTTCGGTAAATCCGCTGATTTATACATTTCTTACGCACAAAAAAGCCTTAAAAAACCTGATAAATTTGATATTTTCCACATTGACAGAACAAGTGACAAGCCTGTCAGTATAACTTCGATAGACGGAAACGCCCTCAAAAACAAAGAAATATCCAAGGTTCAATCAATTATAAATACTCTTATTTAATTGATATTTTAAAAACAAATATAGTGTAAGTTTGCCACTATTTAGTTTTGTAAAACCGCACCCCGTAAAGGATTGCGGAATATTTTAAAATATGTTACAATAGTAGTAGGAACATCCTATTTGCCCTCATAGGTTTCTGATGAGTGTTATTCCCCAAACCACTCTAAAAACAAAAAGGTATCCGAAAATATAACACTGCAAAGGTGATGATATATATGGATACAATTTTTGCTAAACATCGAACATATTTTCAAATCAGGACATCTTTATACGCCATCGGGTTTTTCTTTCTTGCATTCGTCCTGTACAATCTGTATTTCACGCCTTCAATTTTTGCAAACGATTTGATTGCAAATTCAAATGTTACCGTTCCGACAATGACAACTTTAACCAAACAAATAAACGAAGGACTTAATTCAGGCTACTTCAAAGACAGATTTGATGCCAGAATCAGGGCTAAGTATCGCGGTTATTATGTGCGAAATGTTGCGGACGGGGTAAAACATATACAAATAACCAAATATTTTAGCGGAAAACCTGTTAAATTAAATATAGTAGAAGTAAATCAACTTGCCGCAAAAGATTACGAAATCAGACCTGCTGTTGCTTCAAGCACTTTAAACAATAAACGCTCACTGAGAAACATTGCACAAAATAACAATTCGATTGTCGCAATCAACGGTGGATTTTTCAAACCTCAAACGGGCGTTCCTCTTGGGACTTTAATGATTAACAAAAAACTCTTCACAGGTCCGATTTATGACAGAGTTGCTCTTGGAATTTTTGATAACGGCTACACTGTCGGCAGAGTACAATTCAGAGGAAAAATCATAGGAAACGGACACGAAATTCAAATAGACAACATAAACCAACCAAGAATGTTATCCTCATATATATTAATCTATACCAGGGATTGGGGAGCGTATGCCCCTGCGTCACCACAGTATGGTGTTCAACTTCGGGTTGAAGATAATAGGATTACAGCCGCTTCTGCCAATCCCCTTTCTATTCCGCAAAACGGATACGTTATTGTAGGTCCTAAATCAAAACTTTCGGCACTGTTTGGAGCGCAATACGTAGATACACAAATAACACTTAATCCGTACTGGGAAAACGTCAAACACATTATAAGCGGAGGCCCGTACCTTGTTAAAGACGGAGAGGTTTTCGTCGATATGACCGCTCAGAAACTCCAATCAATTGGCGGAAGAAATCCGAGAACCGCAATAGGTTACACAAAAGATAACGACTTAATCCTAATCACGGCAGACGGCAGGGAAGGAAGTTCCGTAGGGCTTACACTTAATGAACTTGCATATTTTATGAAATCACTCGGCTGCGTAAACGCAATTAACCTTGACGGCGGAGGTTCAACCGTCATGTACGTAAACGGAGCAATAGTAAACAAACCTCACCAACCGGGCGGAATTGCACTTTCTAACGCAGTTGTTATCGCTAAGAAATAGTATTTAAAATATTATTCCTCAATATTCGGAAATCTTCTTGCAAGTGAAGATTTCAATCTATTGATACATCTTGCATCATCGGTAGTATTTTTTGTTGAAAGAATTTTTGGAGCAGGTTTTGTTGTGTAATCAACCTTACAAACTCCGATTCCGTAACGCAATTCGGTATATCTAACGTCACTCAAGCGGCATTTATTGTTTCTGTACTCTAATTTTGCCTTGTTATAAGATTGTTTATATTCTCTTAGACAACTTGTATATTCACTTGGTTTCTGTTTCGCTGACCTTTGGCAATATTCGGCAGGTAAAGCCGCAGGGTTGAAATTTTCCATTGACGGACAAGTGTAATACGGATAATCAGGAGTTGAAATTCCCATTGACATATTACAGGTAAACCCAAGCATAATTGCTAAAAATAATAAACAGTTAATCTTTTTCATAGTGTACATCCCTTTCACAAGTTATACGAATTATATTAAATCAAGTTCGTATTGTCAATAAAACAGATGAAGCAAAAAAATTGCCTCATCTGTTACAAAAGTATATATTCCGTCTGAAATTAACTATTCAGCATCTTTTTTAATATCTTTGATGCTCAATGCAATTCTGTGTTCTTGCGGTGTGAATTTCTTGATAAGAACTTCTACACTGTCACCAACTTTGAATTTGTTGAACGGATTAACGTTTTCTTCAGCCATTTCAGAAACAGGAAGTAAAGCTTCAACACCAGGGAAGATGTTAATGAAAGCACCAAAACCTGTAACTTTGTTTACTGTACCTGTGATAACTTGACCTTCTGAGAATTGACCTTCAATTTGTTGCCATGGATCTTCGCCCATTCTCTTCAATGACAATGAAATTCTCTTCAATTCGTTATCAATTTTGATGATTTTAACTTCAATTGTTTCACCAAGAGAAATAACGTCTGAAGGGTGTTTAATTCTTTGCCAAGAAATTTCAGAAATAGGAAGTAAACCATCGATACCGTTGATGTCAACGAAAGCACCGAAATCAGCAATTCTTACAACTTCACCTTTAACAACTTGATCTTCTTCCAAAGTTGCTAAAATATTGTCAACAACTTGATCTCTTTGTTCAGCAACAGCTTGTCTTTGAGATAAGATAAGTTTGTTTTTCTTAGGGTCAGCTTCAAGAACTTTAACTTCGATTTTTTGGTCTAACAAACCGTCAAACGGAGTACCTGTTCTCAATTGGGATGAAGGAATGAAACCTTTCAAATCAGCAACATCAACTAAAACGCCGCCTTTAACAACTGAAACAACTTTAGCAAGGATTGTATCACCTTGAACTTTTGCATCATTAAGTTGGGCCCAAGCTTGAGCAAATGCAAGTCTTTTCAATGACAATAACATACCGTCTTCGTCGTGTTCTTCTTTCAATACGTAAAATTCTTTAACGTCGCCAACTTCGAACGGAGTTGTTTCTTCTAATGAAGAGATTTCTTTGTTAGGTAAGAAGGCTTCTGTTTTAGCACCTCTAACGCTGATTAGATAACCGTCTTGGTCTTTTCTCAAAACTGTACCTTCAACGATATCAGCAACTGAATGTCCTGTAGAAAAACTTTCTTCTAACAGTTTTTCAAATTCGTCTAATACTTGTGTCATTTTTTATTCTCCTTTTCTTTGTTTTATTTTTAAGAGGTTGACCGCCTCTAAAATTCTTGTAACTTATTCAAAACATCATCAATAATATTCTGCGGAGTTGATGCTCCTGCAGTCACCGAAATCTTTTCGGAGTTTTGAATAATGTCTTTATATTGAACTAATTCACCTGCTGTTTCAATGTGAATAGTTTTGGTAATATCTGATAAAATTTCAGCAAGATGAGTTGTGTTTGCACTCTTTTTAGAACCCGCTACAACCATCAAATCGCTTTCCTTTGCAAGTTCTTTTGCCTCAGTCTGACGAGCAGAAGTACTTCCGCAAATAGTATTTGCAATAAGAAGTTCTTTCGACAATGGAGTTAAGGCGTTAACAATCTCGTTTAATGTCGAAACCATTTGAGTTGTTTGAACAACAACACCGATTTTTTTGTGGGTTTTCAAATCCTGTTTATAAGGTTCAATCGCATCTATAGAATCCGCGACTATAACTTTTTCGCTATACTGCAATGCGTTTGCTCTAATTGCGATGACCTCAGGGTGTTCGGATTTCCCGACAATAACAAGATAATAACCGTTTTGAGCGAGTTCTATTGCCTTTTGTTGAACTTTTTTAACATCAGGACAAGTTAAATCAAATATTTCAAACCCTGCGTTTTTAATTTGTTCAAATACCTCAGGACTTTCGCCATGACTTCTTACAACACAAATTCCGCCACCATGTGACGGTAATTCTTTCAGTGAGGTTATTCCAAGGCCAGCCAACTCTTCAATTACCTGAGAATTATGTATGAGTTCACCAAGAACACATATATTCTTATCAGGGTTGTCTGCTTTTAACTTTTTGACAGTTTCAACGGCTCTTTTGACACCGTAACAAAAACCTGCACATTTGGCTAATTTAATAACTTTCGGCAATTTGTAATTGTCTTCTTTCTATAAACTCGCAAGCGAACTTGCTGTAAGAAGATTACAACACAAATATATCAGAAAATCAAGTTGTTAACCCCAGTAGACATGACCGCGTTTCAACTTATCATAATTACGTCCGAAAGGAACTTTTGAACCACCGGCAAAACCACCCCAATCATCTAGGGTATCCTCAGCCGTATAGGTTGCGTAGACCGATGAGGGGGGGACTTTTTGACCGCTTTGTCTTGCCACATTTTTCTCAAACCACTCATCAGACCCCGGTACAGGTGCGTTATCATCCTTTTTTTCAGCCTGCAACTTTTGAGCAAAAACCCCGACATCGCCAACTTCGTTACCCGACAAAGGAGAATCGTTTGACCTTAGTTTAACCAATGCCTGTCGTTCGTCAAACGGTAGGAATTTCAAGTAGTTGTTAAATTCCGCATTTGACATATATGAAAGATTTTTTACAACATATTCTTTCAATACTTTGTAATTAACGCTTGATAAGTCATGAATTTGACCTGCTGAAAGCATTTCATATACGGAACTTGGGGAAAGTAGTCCCAGAAGTTCATTTTTTAGACCTGAACTGCTGCATCGTCTGTATAAATCTTTAATAATATCATTATTTCTGCTGCTTTGTGCAAAACTGTGGATTTGAGTTGAACTTCCATAAACCGCAAGCGACTCAACAAATTTTGTTTGAACCTTTGAACCATAAAGTGAAATCAAAGTTGAGAAAAGTTCATTTATATTTGACGAACTTTCAACAATTTTTAAGACATCCTGTTTTGAAGTTTCAGCGATTTTAGAATCCCCGACGATATTATTGATTATATCAACGGATACCGCGGCTTTTATTTCGCTAACCTCTTTATCGGTAAGTTTTGTATTATGCTTGTCTTCCCAGTCTTTAACCGCTTTATCAATTGAGGCCTTAGTTTCGGCAGCATTGTTGAGTGCCGCCTGTTTGGAAACAGTTGTTTTTGCCTCAACGCCGCTCGGTTTTACAGTCTGAGGTTTTATATCAGCTGAAACTTTCGGAGCATGTACTTGCTCAGCGACGGCTTGAGTACGTGCCTGTTCAACCGTTTTTGCAGGTGCAGGTTCAACTTGCTGAGCCTTCGCAGCGGTTTGAGTTTTTGCCTCTGGGGTTGGATTAGAAACACTTGGCGGAGTTGTTTTTGCTAATGTTTCTTTGCTTATTTCTCCTGTTTTTAAGGCATTTTTAATATTTACAACTTCATTATCAGTATAATTTCCTGATGAAACCGCATTAGAAATGATATTATTGTATTCATTTCTAACACTTGAATCAACCGAATTGCCCGCAGCTGCAACACCTTCTGTAACGGATGCTCTACCCAGTGAAGTGTATTCTCTGGCAAAAGTCAACTGTTCTTGTGCATCATTTGCATTTTCAATCAATAATTTTGAAAATTTTGAACTGTTTGCATCAGAAACCCTATCACTAATCAAGATACCTTTTGAAATAGAAAGGGATTCTTCTTGAGTATAGTTATCACGGTTTTGTAACATTTCAGAGTATATTTTAGCAGCCGTCTCATTTTGGGTAATTTCAACACCCATTTCGATGTTTGCATCCCGAGTCATCAATTTCGCACCATTTGCCATAACAGCTTTTGATACTTTTGATTCAGGAATACTTGCAGCGATTTGACCTGCTCCGGCACCATCATCTCTGGCTGTTGATTTTACCATAGCAATAAATTCGAAGTCTTCTTGTATATTAAGTTTCTTTGCAATTTCAGTGACTTTCGCTCGCAACTGTGAATCTTCAAATTTCTCAAAATATGCAGCTAAAAACGCTGATTGTTCTTCTTTAGTCTTACATCCCTCAAGACCGGTTTTTAAGATTTCGTCAGGTGTAAGATTGCCCTTCATTTCTTCAATAAGAATAGCCTGAGCGTCATACTGTGCCAATGCAACCGATTTTTTCTCATCAATAAGTTGAGAATTGATTGCTTCTTTCAATATACGTTTTTCATTTGGGGATAGGGTTTCGGGGTCTTTACCTTTTAAATATGCAGCAATTTCGGATGGCTTATTGAGATCAACACCATGGTTTTCCATTTCCATATAAATTTCCATATTTTTCTGATAATAAGCCCTTATCTTCTCATCTTTAGTATTTTTAATAAGGATTTGCGTTCTTTTAAGCGGATCCTTCAATGTTTTAAGATAAGATTCAATTGTCACATCCTCACCGGTTGAAGCAAATTCAGTTAAGATACCGGAAAGTGCATCTATTGCTAACTTTCTTACTTTTGGATTATCACTTGAAATTCGAAAAGGAATACCGACTTTATCACATACTTCTTGTAATTTGTTTTCAATATACCTCATTTTTTTACTGTCAGACAACTGGGCAAATTTTTCATCTTTTGCAAAAATAAGATTACCGATTGCCAACATTTGTTCTTCAGGGGTTTTATCTTTTAAACCCTTATCATTCAATAAAGTGTTAATTCCGACTTTTATCTGATTATTTATTGCAGCATCAGCACTTTTGGCTAAAGATTTATCAGAAAAATCAGTTATTTTTTCATCTTTTGCATGGGCGGCTTCAAGAACAGCCATTGCTTTATAGGCGGTTATTTTATCATTTAAAGATCGCAATGTCTCACCATTTGAAATATTTTCAGAGAGTTGCTCAGCCCTTTCGTTACAATAGTTGAGTTTTTCTTCAGCAGAAAGTTTTGTATATTCTGAATCATGCTTAGTTAAATAAGCATCCATATACATGCGAATCAGTTCTTCGGAACTTTTATGCAAATTTTCTGAAGATATAACCTCTTCAATTGGGATTAATGTTGCAGTCTTCTCCTGAGCAGGGCCTTTCAACCCTTCAAAACCGTTATCAAGCAAAGCATTAAATGTTTTTAACAATTTTGCCTGCTCAGCAGACAACTCTGCACCGTTTGCTTTTTGAGTTGTTAAATAGTTAAATAAATCACTCTGGGTCGGTTTTTCAATCCCCTGCTGTTTTAGGATTTCAATAATCTCTTTTTTCGCATCAATTTCTGCTTTAACAGTGTCATTACTGCTTACAACGTTAGCAGTCGGAGTTTCTTCTCCTGCTTCCAACGCAGTACGTTGAGAAAACTCTGCGGCAACTTTTTTCGCATTAGTAAACAGTTTGCCTACTTCTTCATCAGAAAGCCCAAGCCCATACTTTTCTTTAAAGGCTTTTAATTGCTCTTCAGGTGATAATTCTTTGAACTTATCCGAATTCAAATAATCTAAGATTTCACTGTTTTTCTTAGAATCCTCAGCAACTTTATCAACAGTCATCTTGATAGGTGCTGATGTTTGCGTTTTTGTTTCGGGAACGTTACTGCCAGCCTGCGATTGGGCAGTCTGTTGCACAACTTCATTCTGTTTTAACTTGTTAACTAATGCCATTTTCTTTACTCGTCCATAATTTTAACTCGTATATCATAACTTATCGGCATTATTGATATGAATGTTTAACAAATTCGGAAGAAGTTTTACAAAAGTTAATATTTTTTATTACTTAACTTCCATTTTATTCAACAGAACTCTTGAACGGGTTTCAGAATACTTAATTGCAGTGCCGTTGCGGAACTGTGAATCCTTAGCCAAAAGGTCAATTATTGACTGAGCCAATTCATCAGGTAATCTTATTTCTTCTTTATATTGCTTATATTCGCCCTTTGCGTTACGAGCAATACTATAAACAATTACTCCACCAAATTCTTTTCCTTCCCCAATATCGTGATAAACAAAATTAGTTACTTGAGGAAGTAATTTTGCGGCAGAAGAATTGTACCCTTGCGGGAATACATATACGTCACGAACTAAATTACCGTCACCCTTTTCAGATACAAACACAAAATTGTATTTAGAGCCGTTTCTGTTAAAAGATTTAGAATATTGGATTACTTTACCTCTTAAATTAGATTCTCCAAACGGAGCATTCGCTCTTTGTTGAGGAGCAACAGGAGCAACTTTTTCAGCCTCAAATAAATTAGGAATAACTTCCGCATCAGCAGTATTTGTCGGTAATGCAACCATTTCAGTTTTAGCACCGTTCATATCGTTCATCAATTCAGGAGGAACTTTGCCATTCAACATTGCAGGTGACATTGCAATCATAACAACAACAGGCACTTTCGCCAATTTAGAAGACCTTGAACCTTCATCAACACGAGAATTTTCAACATCAACTTCCGCATTTTTTCTATTACGACCGGAAAAATTAATATTACTTACACTACTACCGGCATTAACCATTGATACAGGCATTACTACCATTTTCTTACTCCTTTTTTATTTCTTTCAGGATTATCCCTAATCCACTTAACTCTTTTACTACTATAACTATAGCACTTTAAATATATTTTGTAAAGTATTTATTAAAATTTATCTTCGTGTGAAATTAATCCCATAGAACTGTTATTATCAATATCAATAATATGCTTAATCAAAGCATGCGCCATTAACAGTAAAAACGGGTTTATTTCTGTTGTTTGTGACATATTCACAGATGCGGCTTGTTTTATCCCCTCAACATGTTTGATATTTTCATCAGTTTTGAAATTCAGCACGGAATCCATTGAATAATACGTCTGTTCCTTTTCAATCCTCAATTTCAGTTCTTTTTTCGGGAAATACTCCGCACACTCAAACGAAACCTGTACAGAATTAGATGTTTCCAGAACCAAAGTCGCTCGAACCGTTCCAAAATTTATTGTTGTAACCGTTATCACCAAAATACTGTCGCTTTCTTGAGTTTCAGCGTTTTTCTTTTCTTCAATCTCTATATCAAAATTCACACCTTCCTCAAGCGGCAGCCACGGTAAATACAGCAGTAAGAAAAGTTTTAAAGTCTTTTGCGGATTGTTTTCTGCCGCAATAGAAATACTTGCGTTGATAAATTTTGCCATATCTTTCATCTGAGAAAGGTCTGTAATCCCTGATTTTGAAGCCTCAGTCATCGACATAATAATCTTTGTTATGGCAGATTTCCCGTTTTTTTGAAGCAACAGGGAAATATCGCCAAGATTTATCATTCCGCCGGGGGTAATGTTAAGTTTTTTCAACGAAGATTGAAGTTCCTTTGTCATAACAACTTCTACAGGTTCTTCTTGCACAACTTCTGCATTCGGGTCGTAAATTTCCGCAAGCATTTGATTTCTGGCATTGTTAAGTGTCGCCTTTTGCAGTTTTATACTGTCGTTATTAACAATTTGCCCATACAATTGGGCTTGAGCGGCATTTTGCGGCAGTTGTTGGTTTTGAGCAGCTCCGCCTGTGACAGAATTTTGCACCGCCTGCTGCAATTGAGCATTTGTTTGTTGATTTATTTGTGATTGCGGGGTTTGTTGTGTTAAATTTTGAATACTCAAATTTTTTGCATTCGCATTTTGCAGATACGCCTGCTGAGATAAAATTTGCGACTGTACTGTACTTAACGTTTTTGGCTGCGGCATTGAACTTTGCCCCTGCGGCATCTGCTGTGCTGAAAGTTCTTTATTCACCTGCGATTTGGTAAGATTACGCTGAACCATAAAAACAAACTCGTTCAAATTCTTAGGCAAATTCAGAACCTCTTTCAAATACGCGGCTCTGTCCGCATTTTGCAAGACGTTCAACTTGAAATTCTGTGCAACAGTTTTAATATTTTGCCCGATATGATGCAAGGCATTCTGAGATGGCAGTTTTGGAGCAGAAGTGTCCATTTCAACCTGATTTTTACTTGCATGAATATTTGATGCAGAACTTGCAGAAGCCCCTGCCGTCGACGGTCGGTTGTAATTCTGCGAAAAACTGTTCAAAAATTTTTTAATATTTATACCGGACATAGAATTAATTTAACTGATTTTTCTTAAAAAGTCTAGTTTTCTATCGGTAAATACGCTTGCGGATAATTGTAATCCTCAATGAAACCTAAATTTTTATACAACCTAAATGCTTGTAAATTGTTTGTTTCAGTCGTCGTATTTATCTCAGTAATTGGCGTCCCGTAATCATCAACCGCTTTAATAATATAATCCATGGAATGTTTGAGCATAATAGTCGACAAACCTTTACCCTGATGTTCAGACAGAATACCGACAAGAGGAATATTCACAATAGAACCGCCCGTAAGATTCATAAACGCAAACCCAACAACCTCATTATTGTACAACAGAACACTTGTTGAATTTGGCATAAATTCGGCATAAACATCGGTTACAACCTTTGTTATAATATCTCTTGTACCCTCAAGCGTTGTAAATCTAGGGTCAAACAACGCATCAGAACTTTCTTTAAACGATTCATGAATAACTCTGACAGCATCCTCAAAATATTTTTCATTCCAAGATGTAACCCTGTAATCTTCAGGCATCGGGACAACTCTTGCCCTTGAAAAAATTTCTCTTGAAGCGTCTGCATCAAATCTGAAACGCAAAACCTCAGTTCCGATAAACTTAAATCCAAGTTTTGCAATAACGCTGATAAGGTTCTTTTGTGCACCAAGCATCGGATAGCAGACAATTTTTTCACGTCTTAATGCTTTTGTAATATTGAGGAATTTTTCTAATAAAACTCTTGCAATCGTATTAAAATCCTCTTCAACAATTGAGTGAACTATATTTAATTCAATCGCCTCGGAAATTGCAGTCGTATAAACAAGAAAAGCAACCATTTCCTCATTGTCATTGTGTAAAACAATACACTTGATTAAATCTTTGTCAATTGCTGACAAAAATCCGTCATAGTCAAGCGGCTCAAGTTCAAAATTGTATTCACCGGCGGCTTTTGACCTGAAATCCTCATACAAATTTTCAAAACTCTCATAATCTTCAACGGTTAAAATTCTTGCATTATACATCTTTTTCATTCCTTTTAAATATTACAAATAGTGGTGCATTTTCTCTTTTTTAGTGTTTATATATCGCTCGTTGTATGGTGTCACCTCAGAATTAACCTTGATTAATTCATTTACGTGCAATCCGTAACCTTCAAGTCCGATAATCTTTTTAGGGTTGTTGGTAATCAAATCAAAAGTTGTGTAGCCCAAATCAACCAGAATTTGTGCCCCTGTGCCGTAATCTCTCAAATCCGATTTAAACCCTAACGAAATATTAGCTTCTACAGTATCTTGCCCCTGTTCTTGCAGTTTGTATGCTTTTATTTTGTTGCAAAGCCCGATACCACGCCCCTCGTGGTCGGTCAAATAAACTAAAGCCCCCTTACCGTATTCACTGATATATTTTAAAGCGTTATTCAACTGAGAATTGCAATCACATTTTAAACTGTGGAAAACATCCCCTGTCAAACACATACTGTGAACACGAACGGCAGGAATTTTATCAGAACCGTCATCCATAACCAACGCAACATGCTCAGAATGGTTGACCTGATTTTTGTAGGCATACAACTTGAATTTACCGTAAGGTGTCGGAAGCATTGTTTCAGCCTCACGTGTTACAAGTTTTTCTGATTTAAGCCTGTATGCAATAAGTTCGGCAACAGAAATAAACTTCATTCCGTGCTTATCCGCGAATTTTCTCAAATAATCACGACGAGCCATGTGACCGTCTTCTGCCATAACCTCGCACATAACCCCCGCAGGACGATGTGAACAAATCTTTGCCAAATCAACGACGGCTTCGGTGTGTCCTGTTCTTTCAAGAACTCCGCCTTGTCTTGCCACACAAGGGAACAAATGTCCCGGACGTCTTAAATCTGTTGGCTGTGCATCACGTGCAACGGCAACTTCTACGGTTTTTGCTCTGTCATAAGCGGAAATACCTGTTGTTACACCGTATTTTTCAGCAGCATCAACACTTACCGTAAACGCTGTTTTCATACCTTCGTTATTCTGTTCAACCATTTGCGGCAAATCAAGCTGCTCCGCAATTTCTTTTGATATTGCAAGGCAAATCAACCCACGAACCTCTGTTGCCAAGAAATTTATAACTTCAGGTGTAACTTTCTCGGCAGAAACAATAACATCACCTTCGTTTTCTCGGTCTTCGTCGTCTGCTACAATTATCGGCTTACCTTGACTAAAATCAATTAACGCATCTTCAATGCTGTCAAATTTAAAATTATCTTCTTTTTCCATTATACATACCCGTTTTCAATTAAAAAATCCATACTAATATCTTTTTTATTATCTGTCACAGATAAAAAATTTTCAACATACTTTCCTAAAATATCAGTTTCAATGTTCACAAAATCTCCGTTTTTCAAGGTTTTTAGATTGGTATTTTCAAAAGTATGCGGAATTATTGCAACAGTGATGATATTGCCAGAGAGTTCCGCAACAGTCAGACTAATACCGTTAATCGTTATTGAACCCTTGTAAACAACATATTTTTGTTGAGATTTAGGAATTTCAAAGGTCAGATTGTAAAAACCCGAGAGTTTTTGCTTATTGAGAAATTTACCGATACAATCAATATGACCTGAAACGATATGCCCGCCAAGTCTTGAAGATAGAGTTAACGCACGTTCTAAATTAACAATATCACCTGAATGAGCATTGTTAAAAGTCGTGATATTAAGAGTTTCGTCGCTCAGTTGAACCTTAAACGAAGATTTCAACAACTGCGTAACCGTCTGACAAACTCCGTTAACAGCAATACTGTCGCCGATTTTTGTATCACAAAGGACTTTGGAGCATTCTATTTCCAGTTCGGCACCGTTTAAACCCTTTTTAAATGATTTTATCTTACCTATCTCTTCAACAATTCCTGTAAACATACATTCATAATACCACATTTGCGGTGCTATTAAAAGAATAATAACAAAACCTTTACATTTGCACTTTGTCAACTTTTATTGTATTATCACACTAAAGGATTTATACTATGCAATTTATAGACAAGGCAAAAATCAAAATATCATCAGGAAAAGG
>CAMAGQ010000002.1 GCA_945833895.1 uncultured bacterium | reverse complement strand
CCCTTATACAAAGCAGTTTGTCACGGCATCTTTGGAAGGTCCGATGCAAATGCAGGCATAAAAGTTATATTAGAATAAAGATTAGTTGAGGTATATAATATGATTATGGAAAATTTATTTAATGACGAAGCAATGGCTTTAGACACGTACATAATGGTAAAACTGAAAGAAAAAACCGCACAGTTATCTGACACGCTTGCCAAGAAAAACCGTAGTCCGATTTCTTTGTCAATGGGTGCTCCTACGGCAAATCCGCCTGCTGTTTTGATTGAAAAATTAAAAGAATATCTCACGGAAGATAATATTCACCTTTATTCTGTAACAAGAGGCGAACCGTATTACCGTCAGGCTGTTGCTCAAAGAATGGAAGAGCGTTTCGGGGTTAAACTTGACCATGACAGCGAAGTCTTTTCTTTGTTGGGTTCAAAAGACGGTTTGGCAAATTTAATCCGTTTTATAATCAACCCTAAAAAAGAAGAAAATGAGAAAGATATTATATTAATACCTGATCCGGGGTATGCGTCTTATTCGCAGATGGTAAAATGTTCAGGCGGAACGGCATATTCTATCCCGCTGACAAAAGAAAATAATTATCAACCTAAAATGGAAGATGTTTTTGAACAACTGATTGCTGACGGTTACGACGAAAACAAAGTTAAGGCAATAATTATAAATTATCCGAACAATCCGCTTGGAGTATCGGCAACAAGAGAATATCTTCAATCTGTTGTTGAATTTTGCCGCAAAAAAGACATTTTGTTAATCTCTGATGCCGCTTATTGTGATATTTATTTTAAGGAAGAAGATAAACCGATGAGTGTGTTGGAATTCCCGAACGCTAAGGAGGTTACAGTTGAATTATACACATTATCAAAACCATACGCAATCACAGGCTGGCGTTTAGGCTGGATGTGCGGTAACAAAGATGTTATCTCAAGGTTTGCTAAGGCTAAGTCAACTATTGATAACGGGATTTTCAGAGCTTTGCAGAAGGCTTGTGCGTACATTATGACCTCTCCTGAAGGCGACGATTACATAAGGCAATCAAACCTTGGCTACAAAAAGAAACAGGCAATTTTTGTTAAAGGCTTGAGAGAATTAGGCTGGGAAATTGAAGACAAAGATTTGCCAAAGACAACTTTTTACTTGTGGCTTCCAATTCCGAGAAAATATGACTCTTCGTTCAAATTCTGCGAGGATTTACTGGAAAAATCAGGTGTAGTTGTTGTTCCGGGTGATGCTTTCGGAACTTACGGAAAAGGATATTTCAGAGTATCTTTTGTTTGCAGTGACGAAAAATTGCAGGAAGTTATCGACAGAATGAAGGCTGACGGGTTCAGATACTAAGAAATGAGATTATGTGTTTTTCAAGGTACGTTCAATCCTATTCACAATGCACATTTGAGGGTTGCGAAATACATTTATGATAAATTAAAGCCTGATAAATTTTTGTTTATTCCGGCATGTATCCCGCCCCACAAGGATTGCGACGTAAACCTTTCCGTTCACAGGCTTAAAATGGTTGAACTTGCGGTGCAGGATTTGTCTGAGTTTGAAGTTTTAGATATTGAATACAAACGGGCGGGGAAATCGTTCACATATCTTACTATCACTGAATTATACAAAATATACCCGAACCTTGAGAAAATTTATTTTGTTATAGGAACGGATGCTTTTCGTAAAATTGAATCGTGGTACAAGACGGATGAATTAAAAAAACTTGTAAAATTTATTGTTTTTGAACGAGAAAATAATTTTTCGGTTTCGGATTTAGATTATTTAAAAGACAAAGGTTACGACTTTGAAATCCAAAACCTTCCGTTTAAAGATATCTCATCAACTGAAATACGAGAGAAATTAAAAAATAAAAATGCGGATATAAAATTTGATATTCCGCAAAGAGTAATGGAGTACATAGAGGAAAATGGATTATATATCAATTGAAGAAAATGAACTGTTAGAATGGTTAAAAGACAATCTTGATGAGGAGCGTTACGAGCATTCAATCGGGGTTGCAGAATGTGCTGTCCGTCTTGCTAAAAAGTACGGCTTGAACGAAAAAAAGGCTTATGTTGCGGGTTTGTTGCATGACTGTGCGAAATGTTTTTCAACAGGTAAAATGCTCCAAATGATTTGCGAAAATGTTCATGTTGATGAATCTGAAAAACAAAACTACAAAACTTTGCATGCTCCTGTCAGTGCTTACGTTGCAGAACACGATTTCGGGGTCAGCGATAAGGAAATTCTTTCGGCAATCAGATGGCACACCGTCGGAAAACTTAAAATGTCAGACTTTGAAAAGATTATTTTTGTCGCCGATAAAATCGAAGATAAAACCAGAGAGCCTGAATTGGCTAATCCTATAAGAGAACGCTTAAACGAAGATAACGGGCTGACAAAGGCTTTGTTGCAGTGTTACAAGCAAACAATAAAAAGTCTTGTTGACAGAGATTTGAAAATTTGCACGCTGACGATTGACATCTATAATGAGTTGGAAGATGAAGTTTAATATTAAATAACTTAACATTCATATATATTTCTTAATTTTATGGTATAATTTTGCCAGATAGAGAGGGTTGTAATGAAATTACTGGAGATTAAGAATAATTTAGTGAAGTTATCCTATACCGAAAGCGAAACGCCTGTATTGGGGCGGTTTATCGTATTGTCCTCGGAAGTTAAGTCTTATGTCGCCCAGTTTGTTAACCTCAAATCCGATACAGTGAGTAATTTTGCGATAGCAAAATTGATGTTTACTTTCAGCAGTGACGGGGTTGTTGATGTTTATGACGGGTCTGTTCCGCCTATAAATTCCGAACTTTCGCTACTTCCTGCAAGTGAACTTTTAGGACTTTTACCTGTAGAAAACCCTCTAAAAATCGGTAATCTTGCTCAGCAAGATGATACGCTTATCGTTGATTCTTCAATCTTTGAACGTAATCTGGTTGTGTTTGCCGAAAAAGATTCAAATAAGGTAACTTTTATTTCAAATTCAATCAGGCAACTGTTCCAAATGAAAGAAAAAACCGTAATTATCGACAATTGCAACTTGTTCGAAGATTATGAAAAAATCGAATTTGGTAAAGATTTTAAATTGCCTCTCAATTCTCAAATGATTGATTATTTGTTTGAAAATGAACTGGATGAGGTTGATGCTCCGACAAAAGCAGTAATTCAAGATATCTTCTACGCTGTTCAAGAGTATATAAGGACTTTAGATTTTGAATTTCTTCCGATTGATAATTTTATTGATGTCGTTACCAATCAATACAGAGAAACTCAAATGCCGGAATTGGCACTGTTGAAAAACAAACTTTTGAAATATCGTGATTCAAATATTTTTGCAAATTCAAAAGACGAAGTTTTTGCTCTGAAAAATAAATTAGAAGATAAGAGTGCTTCTATCATTGATTTGAAAAGTATTCCTGAAACCCTGCAAAAAGAAGTGCTGAGTTTTGTTCACGGAGTGCTTGACTCTTTTGACAAGTACATATACTTCTTTGTTCCGCTGACAGACGATAATTCGGATAAAAAACTTTTAAAACAATTCTTAAATCATAACCACGTATTTACGACTTTGCTTGTAAGTTCTGCGTATAAGTATGAAGAAGAGTTGAAAAATCATGCTCAAAACATTATTCTTTTTGCTCCGAAAGACGTAAATCACGATTTTGCTGTTTATAACACGTTTTTGAACAAGTTAAACCCTGATGAATGTGTCGTTTGCGGTAAATTAACACAAGATATTCCGTTTATTGTTTCAATGACTGATTTAGAGTTGGATTTAACAAAAGAAGACGTGCTTGGCGAACGTTATCAATTCATACCGGTTGTTGAAGATTTGCAATTGGTAAAAGTTGACGAATTTGGGAATAAAATTCCTGTGTCCTTGACCCAACAAACCGATAATTCAACAGACGAAAATGCTGATAATGAAACAGCAGATAAAGAAGTTGTTGCCTCAATTCCTGTAATTGCACAAACTCCGATAGAAGTTGTCGATGCGGAAGTTCAGGAGGAAAATCCTCAACCGATTGAAGAAGTTGAAGAAGAACTTCCACCTGAAGAACAACCTGATGAGGAAACTTTTGCGGAAGATGAAAATTCTTTAGAAAACAATCCGTTTATTATTGACGAAAATTCGGCAGGTAAAATTCTTGATATTGAAGAAGAACCCGAAGAGTTGCAGGTATTTGACCCGACAGAAATGATGACAGAGGGTGAAATTTATCAAGAAGGCGGTTTTCAAGGAGAAGAATACGATAACGGCATGATTAAAGCCAACGACTCATTGAGTTTTGAAACCGTAGATCAGGTTTTTGGTGAAGACGGCAGCCAACTTAAAGATAGCGGGTTTGAAAACATCTTGGAAGAAGAACCGTTAGAAGACGTTTCTGATGATATTTTTGATACTACTGAGCCTTTAGTTGAAGAAAACGTTCCTGATGAAACTTTAACAGAAGAAGATTTGAACTTCCTTGAAGATAATATTCAACCGCAAGGTGAAGAAAATTTTGATATAGATAACGCGGTAGATGAAATGTTTGAGGAAGACGAAAGTCTTGAAATGCCGCCTGTTGTGCCTGTTTATCCTGCAGAAGAAAACCCTGCCGCTGATGAAATAGAATTTCAACAGGGCGACAGAGTTACCCACCACCGTTACGGCAGAGGGGTTGTAGAAAAAATTATCACATACGGTAACAAGACTTTATGCTCAATTTCTTTTGAAAACGTTGGTCGCAGACTTCTTGACCCTACAATAACCGAGTTAACACCGCTCAACCGCAGATAGAATACTTCTTCGGGGTTGAGGTGAACCTTTACAGTTGTTCGATTTGCATAGGAAGTGGAGTTGTATATTTACCTTGTTCAAGATATTTTACCGCATAGACTGCACTAACCGCACCGTCAGCGGCTGCTGTGATAACTTGTCTTAACGGCGTAACCCGAACATCTCCCGCTGCATAAACCCCCTCAACAGAGGTTTTTAAGGTCGCATCAGTGAATATAAAACCCATTGCATCCTGTTTAACCTGACCTGCGATTTTTTCAACATTCGGAACCATTCCAATGTATGGGAAAACGCCATCGGTTTCAAGTTCGCTCAGGTTATTATTCTGCGTATTGTTCAGGATAACTTTTGTAACTTTATCTTCTCCAACAATTTCTTTGACTGTTGAGTTATAAATCAGTTCAATATTAGCGAAGATTTTAAGTCTTTCTTGCAGAATTTTATCGGCACGAAGTTCGTTTCTTCTGTGAACGATAAAGACTTTTGAAGCGAACCTTGCCAGATACATTGCCTCTTCAACGGCTGAATTTCCGCCGCCTACAACTGTTACAATTTTATCTTTATAAAACGCTCCGTCACATACTGCACAATAACTTACACCGCATCCTGTGAATTCTTTTTCACCTTTTACTCCGAGTTTTTTAGCCTGTGCTCCTGTTGCAATAATAACAGTTTTAGCGTTAAATCTTGCTTCTGTTGTTAAAATCACTTTGTTTTCGGAGATTAAATCAACCGATAAAATTTCCTGCATCGGGAATTTTTGCACTCCGAATAAATCTGCTTGTTCTTCAAATTTTTCCATAAGTTCAAACCCGTCAGTGTTGATGCTTCCTGGATAATTTTCAAGAGCCGCGTAATTTGACGGTTGTCCGCCAAACGGGTTAATATCTATGACTGCTGTTGAAACATTTCCTCTTGCTGCGTATATTGCGGCTGATAATCCTGCGGGGCCTCCTCCTAAAATTACAACATCAAAATCATATACTTTTGTCATTCTTTACGTATCCTCACTTTAAAATTATGTCTTGTCCTGATATCCGCTCACCTTTGATTGCATATTTTGCAGTCTGAGTTTTAATAATACTTCCGTCAACATCAGAAAATGTTTCCAATTTAATTTCATCAACTCCCGTAAAACTATCCCCTTGTATGTTTATACTAACTTTGTCCGTAAGTTTTCTACCGTCATACTTGCCTGTTTTTGAAAATTGAATAAATGATTTTCCTGCATTACTTATGCTTATTTTCGCTCTTGCTCCGGAAAACGGATTACATAATATTATGACGTCATTTTCTGTGTATAAGTTCCATATATCGACACCTTTTTGTTTAAATGTTGCAGGAGAATCTGTTTCGACAAGTTTAGATACAACATTCCAACTGCCGAAAAACCCATCAGGAACTTTTTCAACAGAACCCTGTAAAATCGTCTGTGAGTTTACGGAATTTATGAACTTAAAACCGATAAAGCATGCAACAAATAATATTAAACATATTTTGATAAATAATTTCATTCAGGTTAACCGATTATTATGATTTTGTAACCATTTCGAGTTTAGATTGCAGACTTTTTGCAGAATCTTCGTAACCCGCTCTGCCCATCAACGCATACGTATAATTCTTTGCCTGCTCAACTCCAGGTTGGTTAAAAGTATTGATATTATACAATTCACCTGCAATAGCAGTCTGAACTTCCAGCATATAAAGCAATTGAGCAACGTGATAACCGTCGATTTTCGGCAAAGTTATTGTGACCGTCGGTCTTGCGTAATCAGACAGCGAAACCCTCGTTGAATCAGCTTCCGCGTTAATCAGATTGTTAATTGTTTTCCCGCCGAGGTAGCCGATTCCTGTATATTCAAATATATTCGGGATTTCCAGATTGGTATCGAAATTCTCAACTCTGATAAAATTAATTATTTTATCGTTAGGACCTTCGTTGTATAACTGGATTTGAGAATGCTGGTCAGTAACACCGAGTGCTTTTATCGGAGTTGGTCCGATGTGAACGTGTTCCCCCTGCAGGTTTTCGCATTTTCCCAAAGATTCCGCCCACAACTGTACGTACCAATCGGAAATGTACTTCAAACGGCTTGAATACGGCATCATAACCGATAAATTCTTACCTTTTTTAGTATCCATAAGATACTGTATAAGAGCATTCTGAGCCGCAATATTTTCGTTTATGTCGGTATTTTTTAGGGCTAAATCCATATCTTTAATACCGTTCATAATTTCATCAATATCAATTCCCGCAAGAGCGAACGGCAACAAGCCTACTGCTGAAAAGACCGAAAATCTTCCGCCAACATCATCAGGAACAACAAAGGTTTTATAGCCTTCCTGTTCAGCAATTTGCCTTAAAACCCCCGTTTGTTTATCTGTTGTTGCGATTACGTGTTTTCTGTATTCATCTTCACCAACGGCTTTTACAAGAAGGTCTTTTACTATCATAAATTGTGCCATAACCTCAGCGGTTGAGCCAGATTTTGTGATAACATTCACAAGCGTCTTTTTAAAATCAAGCATTTCAAAAAGCCCGCTCATTGTGTCAGGGTCAATGTTATCTAAAAAGAATATTCTCGGGAAATCGTTTCTTTGTTCTTTTGTCAAAAAGTTCCAGTAAGGTTTCAGAAGAGCCTCTGTCACTGCAAGTCCGCCAAGTGCAGAACCGCCGATACCAAGAACAAGAACATTGTCAAATCTTCCTCTGACCATAGATGCGTATTCTTTAATATACCAAAGAGTTTCCTCGTTGTAGCCCAAATTCATCCATTGAAGCCACTGCCCCGGTTTATCTTTTCGCTTGTTCAAGTCTGCAATAATTTCTGAAATTCGTCCTTTGTACTGCGTAAATTCACTTGCTAAATCTAATCCGTTCTCAGTCCCAATTACGGAAGAATCCGCGTTTCTGTAATCGAATTTAATCATCTAATCCCAAATATCCCTTCTATATCTAAACTCTGCAATTAATTGTATATAAAAGTCAGAAATTTTTCAAGTAGCAATTACATCTGCCCGCTTGTAGAGGGAAATTTTTTATGCGTTTTTGTAGAAATTAAATGTTCTTTCAATATTTTTAGAGATAACTCCTTTGATTGAATCGTATTCTGTTTGCAATGAAGAATGTTCAGTATCAATGTTTTTCAATTCAAGGTCATAGATATTATCTTTTGCTTCAATATCATTCATTGCTCTTGAATATTCTGCTTCTGCTTTTGCAACTGCAGCATCGTCTGTTTCTTCGGTAATTCTCGCACAAGCCTTGTAATCCAAACCTTGCCATTGGTAAGTTCCGTCAACTTGTTCCATTGTAACAATACCGCTTTCAAGTGCATATTCAATCCATTGTGGAGAAGATGCCAAGCCGTTTTCAAGTGCTTTATATCCTTTAGACATTCTGTTGAACAGATTTGTGTACCATTGAGCCTTTGCATCCGCATTGCCTTCGTTATTGGTATCGGTTGAATCTACCCAGGCATATTTTGGAGTGCCGTATTCGTCAATAATCTGGTCTACGACAAATTCTTTAACAACTGTCAAGAAAGTTTCAGATGGTGCTAAACCTTGTGCATTCATATAGCGGAGTACAAAATCTACATCTGTTAAATCTCTGTAAGTCAGTTCAATAGGATTTCCGTTTTCATCAAGGAAGTTTTCTGCAAAACCTTTATCAATATCATTTTTTACCGTTTCAATTGAATCAGCAGCGAAAATGGTATTAAAATAAATGTTTTCAGCGTTTACATAATCTATGTAATATTCTTGCAAACTCTTTGTTGAACCAGGAATCGGATCGGTTACTTTAGTTCCTGTTTTGAGTTCAAAGAATGCTCTGTTTGCCGCAGCACCTGCGTTATCATTATCAAAAAGTGCCTCTGCAAAATCAATTCCGAATGAACTTTCCATATCTTTCAAAATTTCATTGAGGATATCGTTTACAACTTGTTGTGCATCTTCAGGGCTGGATGTATTTACTTTAGAATTAGATTTTACTATAGGTAATCCGTCAGCTCCTATACCTTCCATGCGATAAGAAGTTTCTTCAGATACATTTCCGTCATCGTCTTTTGCTATTGCTTTCAAACTGCCAATTGTAGTTGCAAGAGTTCCAAGCACCCCTGTAACCTCTAATGACTCTGATGTTGATTTGATAGATTCGGTTGTATTGATTTCAGTCATTGTGATTTCAATAGAATCATCAATTATATAAACAGTTTTTCCATCTCTCTCTTCCATTTTAACGGAAGTATTGCCGGTTGAATTATAACTGCCGTCAGGGTTTACAGTTATAGAGTTCAATAATTCGTTGTAGTTTTCTAATGCGGAAGGTTCACCCGGAGTTTTACTTACACCAAGTCCAAGTGCTCCGATAATCGGGTTGTTGAATGAGAAAGTGTTGTTAGGGTCGTTTAATGCTGCTTTCAATTCACCTAACATTCCTGCTAAATCTCTGGTTGTATAATTCATCGCATAAGTGCCGCCATTCATTGTAACAGTAGGAAGATTTTGGTTTGATACAAAGAAATTTTTCATTACGGTTTTACTTACATTTTCCAAAGCACCTGTTGATGAAATATAAGTATTATATGCATTATTGTATTTTTCAACTTCTTGAGAGTTTTCGTAACTGTCATATTGTTCAAAGTAGGTTTTCATATCTTCAACGGTTATGAAATTGAACGGTTCAATATATCCTTCATTAGTAATATTACCTACATTTTCGTAGTAGGTAGTTTCGTAATTCAAACCGTGGTATTGCAAGTACGCATCTAAATTGCCTGCTGATTTTTCAAAAAGAGCAGCTTCAGATTCGCTGACAAGCAATTGTCCTGAAGAGTTGATAAGCCCGTATTGATTGTTGTATGAACTGTATGCAGTCAAAGCGTTAAAGGTTAAGTTTTGAACTTGAGATTCCCCGTCAAGAGCGTAGTTTGTGAATTTCATAGTAGCATTGTTAAGAGCATTAACATAGTTTTCGCTAGCTTGCGAACTTTGAGTAGCCAATCTCATTTTGGCATTGTTAATCGTTTGAGATCTTAACTCGTTGTCTGCCAGACGAGCGGTTATTGTTAACAATCTTGCTTGTGATGCTGCCAATCCCATTTGTTACTATATCCTTTCGCTTTTCCTTAAAGTTATCGTATTCTTTATATCGGCATTTTTTCCTATAACTTTAATATTTTAAGCCGTATTGTTAAGATTTTGTAACATATTTTAAAAAGTTTTTTGTCGGGATTTTTCGCATAAAAAAGGACAGATAAAATAATTATCTGCCCGAGTTATCCATCATAATAAAAACTTTATTAACAGCAAGATGAGAATGAACCGCAAGAACTTCCTGAACTGCAACTTGAGAAACCGCAGTCACTGAAGCCGCCGCAATCGCCGCCTAAACAAGCAACTGCTGCTGAGAATTCACTCATAAAGCCGACAGAAGAAGCGTCAAATGATTCAGAACCTGCAAAGTTTGAATAGTCAATCATTGTAGGATTTGAAGAAACATAGGTGTCAAATTCACCCATTGTCAACATGCTTTTTGCATCGCTTAAACTCATTGCCAAAATTCCTGCATTTTCTACCGGATTATTTTTAACATTGTTGTTTTTGTGTGTAGATGCTGTTCTTGTTTTTTGCTCTCCAAATAATAGAATCATTGCTGTCTCCTGATATCTTATCTTCGTGTTTACACTTATATAAAGTTTTTAAAAACAGTCGAATTTCAACTTGTGTTTTATTTGTTACAAAAGTTAACATAAAACTAATTCTAAGGTTGTACCGATTTCCACCCATAGATTGATGTCACTTTTAAAAATGAAGGTTATGATAGATACGTAGATTAGGGAGGTAAGGGATTTGAAGAAAATTTTAATTATATTCACATTCTTAGTTACATTGATATTATCTTCGACATCTGTTTTTGCTGAGAGTAATTTCTTACATACAATAACTCTGGAAAAAAATGATACAGGATATAACGTAATATTGGGTTCTGATAAAATGACAAAGGTCACTAAAAAGACCCCTGAAAATAACGAGTTAATACTTGAACTCAGCGGAATTTCTTCTGCGGAATCCGTAAACGCTTTATATAAAGGAACTAACAGTATTGACGGTTTGGTTATCGAAACTCCGAAACGTAATAAGTTAAGAATACACGTTACTGC
Source organism: uncultured bacterium (assembly GCA_945833895.1). GTDB lineage: Bacteria > Cyanobacteriota > Vampirovibrionia > Gastranaerophilales > Gastranaerophilaceae > Zag111. The sequence goes on along the minus strand of CAMAGQ010000002.1, from coordinate 22,877 downwards.
TAATGATATAAGCAATTCAACGGTCATTGTTGAGCCTATTCATGGAGAACCGGCTATTGTCGGAGAAAGCGTTCCGCTAGACAAGATTTTGTGGGTGCTGTTTGTACTTTCTTTGGTTTCTGTAATTGCTAAATTCTCTAAACATATTACGGAAGATGAAGAAAAAATCTCTATCAGAAGAGATATTAAGAACAGAGAAATCCAGATGTATAAAAAATACAGAAGAGATATTTCAATAAATCCGACATTACGCCAAAACGAGGATGCCAGATTGAGAACTCTTGTTAAAAAGATTGATAGAAAAATCGACGAACGATTGATTTCTAATATAAAATAAGTTATTTAAACCTCAAAATTTAAATATATCCCTAAAACATTTTATGTCATGCAAGTTTTTTTTAAACTTGCTTTTTATTTGAAAAATTTGGCAAAAAAAAGCCGTCTTAAAAAAGAACGGCTACCAGACTTGGGGAGGAGGTATGAAAAACTTTCGTTTCTCATATCTATATTTTATATTTCGACCACAAAAGTAAAATCTTTAGAAAAAGGGTACAAATATCCTCCAAACGTATGAGAAGAAATTCTCATCGACATCCCTTAAAGGCAGTGTAAACCTAAAGGGGGGAATTCCCAACCAAAACTTGCAACTCTAAAATAGTTTCAGCGTTAAGCAAACAACAATCACCGGAACAAGTTCCGGTTCTGTTCATTTTTGCAACAATTAACTGTCCAAGATGACATGGTTTTATCATTCTTTGACATTACAATTCAAAATTTTTACTTACTGTAAGAAATTTTTGTATTTATAACTCAATATGCTATAACTTGAAACATCTTCTGAGGCGTCTTCGTCGCCATAAAATACTGACATTTGAGTTGATTTTTTATAGTTTTCTTCGTCTAAGCGTTCTTGTTTTGTGCAATCACAAGTATATGCGGCAATTTCTTCACTCGTAACTCTTCCGTCATTATTTGTATCGATATCATCAAAGTTATCAATAATTTTACTCAATTGTTCTGCAGAATACGCACCTGATGCGGCAAGTTGAGAAAGTTCCGCTCTTGATACTCCTGAGGTTGCCATAGTATTTGTGATTTTTGACATTTCATCCGCACCGATTTTTCCGTCACCGTCTTTGTCAAAACTTGAAAAGTTTGTTTGAAGATACGATGCAAAAGGTTGGTTCAAGGTCAGATAATTTGAATTATCGTTTCTCGCTTTGGTAATATTCTTATAAGTCACTCCGTCCTCAGGATAAAGTGATGCCAAGTATGAATATGTGTTTGTTAAATTTGATGATATGTTTGCGATTATTGATGAACCTGATGCCATTTTTCTACCTCATTTGATTTCTGCCTACTTTTATAATAATAATGTTTTCAGAATTGTCAATATGTTTGATGATATCATCTTTTATAACAATGGTGGAATTATGATTGAAGATAAAGAAAAAATACAGGAAATTTTACTTAACGGCGGGGTTATTGCTTATGTAACCGATACTGTCTGGGGGCTTGGCTGTTTGCCTGACAACCCTTCTGCGGTTCAAAAGATATACGATATTAAAAAACGTGAAGCTCATAAACCTTTGATTTTGATGTCTAACGAAGTTTACAACCTTTTGGATTATGTTAAACCTATCCCAAAAATCGGGCAAAAACTTATCAAAAAATATTTTCCGGGGGCATTGACCGTTGTTGCCGATAAAAGTGAAAAAACTCCTGACTACATCACCTCAGGGATGAAAACAGTCGGAATAAGAGTTCCTGATAATGAGGTTTTTCGTGAGATTTGCGAAATTGCTCCGGGGCACGTTCTTGCAACAACCAGTGCAAATTTATCACATCAACCTTCGGCAAAGACTTACGAACAGGCTCTTTCCAATATGCAAAACCTTGCGGATATTGTTATTCCTGATTACGGCTATACTGCAAAAGGGCTTGAATCAACTGTTGTCGGGGTTATGAACGATGAGTTGAGGGTTTTCCGTCAAGGTGCTGTGGTTATTGAAATCTAACAGCAAGTTATGTTATCAAACTGATACATAGTTGAAATTTCTCTTGTTTTAATCTACCATATAATATAAGACGAGGGAGAATTTATGGATGCTATTTTATATATAATTTATTTTTACTTGATAATTTACACGATTTATCTGTTTATATTGTCGCTGAGAAACCTCAATGACAAGCCGTTTTCGATAGAGAAAAAGTATTCAAAATACGACGATACCAAAAGAAATTTTGCGGTAATTGTATATTCTCACAATCACAAGGATTGCTTAGCGGAATTGATTGAAGAATTAAAGATGCAGGATTATCCTCTTGCAAACTTCAAGATTTATGCGATTTTGGACGATTGTAACGACGGTTCTGAAAAAATGTTTGAAAATGACAAGTTCGTGTACGTTATGAACATTCAAGACCACGGTTTATTGGGCAAAAATAAGGCAATTTCAATGTTGTTAGACAGTATCAAGTCTGACAGTACAATTGATGCGTACATATTTATTGACGGCACAAGAAGAGTCGGTGCGAACTTTTTAACCCTCGCAAATGCCTCATTAAATAAATCTGATACCGTAACAGGTGAAATAAACGTTAATCGTACAAACCTTGATATTGTTGATAAAATTAAGGCTGTTCACAAAAAATATATAGCAAATTTCTTTAAACAGGCTAGAACATTGTTGGGGCTTGCAACAAGAATTGATTCAGGGCTGTTTATTGTAGAAAAATCTGTTATTGATGAACTTGATCAGGTTAATTTTAAAGATATTAACAGTGAACTTGAGTTTAGTCTTTTACTTGCACAAACAGGGCACAAATGTATGTACAATCCGAATATTCAGTCTTATGCTCTCGGGCAGGATTGTTCGTTCAAAAAACCTCGTTTGAGTGTGAGATTTAAACTTCTTGCTCAAAATTTTACAAATCTGAAATCGTGGAATTTTCCGTTCCTTGAATATGTTTGCTCGCTGCTTAACCCTAACTGCTGGACTTTGATTGTTGCATATTTAGTTTTAATTTTATATTCGTATCATTGTCAGTTTATCGTTAAGTGTAATGTCGTAATCTTTTCGGCACTGCTTTCGTTGGCGGCATTTGGAATTGGTTTGATAAATGCAAAATTAAATTTCAAAGAAACAATTTTATTATTTATGTATCCGATTTATTCACTTTGCCACATTATCAAAAACTTCCCGCTTGTAAGATTTTTGATGTCGAAACTTGGGGCAAACACCGATAACGAAGCGGATAAGTTGGTTGTTGACGTTTTTGCAATTACAAAATACGGCGACAGGGCGTGTAAGTTGGAATTTATTTCAACCGAAAGCGGTTTGTCTAAAATCAGATTTTTGTACAAAAATAAAAAATATGTTACAGATTCTCACTTGAGAATGATTGATGCTTTGCAACAGTTAAAATCAAAAATGGAAGATTACGGTCTGAAATTGAAAATCTGCAGCTGCTGTAAGAATTTCACTTCAAGTGTTGACGGTTCTACAAACATGTTGAAAGGCTTGTGTAATAACGAATTTCCAAGTCCGCTGTTGAATGAACCTCGCCAAACCTTAATCTGGAACTCTTGTTCAAGTTTTGAACCCGCAGAATTGAACAGTTATATTGAAGAACTTGCAAAAGAGGTTGAAAATCAGCAAGGCTAGGATGTTTTTGTTGGGAGGTTTTGAAGAATGAAAAAGTATTTATGCTTAACAATTACATTAGCCGTTTTGGGCATGTTTATGCTTCCTGTTTCAGCCGCAGAGCCGTTGAAGGGTTCTGTTACGGAATCAAACGAATTTAAACAAATGGAAGATGATATATTTACGGGTAAAGTTGAAACTCTAAACCGTAAAGAAATTATAAACATGACTGTTTCGCAGGTTTTGGATTCTTCATTTTCTGTCGAAGGGGATGAGTTTTTTGCTGAAGTTACCGATGATGTATATGGAGATAAGGGGATTATAATTCCTAAAGGCACTTATGCTCACGGAAAACTTACAAATACCACAGTTCCCGGTAGAATGGGTAAAGAAGCAACAATGGATTTATCTTTTGATTATCTGGTTACGCCTGACGGCAGAGAAATTCCTATCGAAGGCAAAATGACTACAAAATTACACCCTATCACGCAGGGGGCAAAGATTGTGGCTCAAGATGTCGGATATACTGTTGCAGGCGGTGCTGTCGGAGGCTTGATGGCGTTGAATTGGCTTGGACTCGGTGCTGCTATTGCATCTCAAGGTTATACACTTGCAGGTGGTGCTGCAGTTGGCGGAGTTGCAGGGCTTGGCGTTGCATTAATCAGAAAAGGCAACCACGTTTTAATCGCTCCGGGCGACGAAATTAAAGTCAAAATTAATACCTCAATGGATTTGCCTGTCTATAAAAAAGAAGCCTTGAAACAAGAGGAAGTTTTTTATGACGGGTTGACTATCAGTATAAACGATGTAAAACACGAAAAAGACCCGTTTGGGGAAGCAAATACAATAACTTTGACCGTACTTATTTCTAATATGTCGGATAAAACCCTGTCAGGTTTTGACATGGCTTTAGTAAACGATTACAATGCAAAGTTCAGTCCGTCAATTTTTGGCAATACAAAGTTGATGTTCAGACAAATCAAACCGGGGGATAAGTTTATCGAACAGGTTTCTTTTGCCGTTGATAATATAAACCGAAAATACTGGCTGACCTTTTACGACAGAAAAAACAGTGAAGTTATAACTAAAATTTCCGTTGATAATGCGTACATGAACCTCTCCCCAAAAGCAAAAAAGAAAAACGAAAAGGTTCGCCGTCAAAAAAATTATAAAAAAGAACAAGATTTACTGGATTTAGATATTTAGATTTGTTATAAAATAAAAATAAGGATATTGAAAAAATAATATTTTATGTTACAATTATAGTAATTAGTAGTACAAACGTATGGAGGAATATATGAGTTGCGGATCTCTTGAAATCGAAATTTTAAATACTTTTTGGAATTTTGCCCGTGAAAATGAAGATGTAGACATTTCAATACAGGATGTTGCGGACGATTTATCCAAAAACGGAACAGAAAGAGCCTACACAACTATTAAAACCGTAATGGACAGACTTGTTGCAAAAAGTGTTTTGGTTAGATATAAGGTTGGTAAAAAGTTTTTCTATAAGACAACAATGGATAAAAGAGAAATGGCTCTTGACATGCTCCATGAATTTGCGGATAATTTCTTTGGCGGTAATATGGCTGAAATGGCTCGCTTTGTTGAAGAAGAAACCGTCGAATTATTGGTAAAATAGAGTTTTTATGTCAGTAAATTTAGAAGATAGAGTCTTTGTTTCAAAGTTGCTGCGTGCCGTTAGAATTGGAACGTGCAGTGTTCGAGAGGCTTTATTACAATTTCCCAAAGATACAACTGATGACAGTCTTGTTGCTGTGTATCACGCACTTATTCATTATGAGGCAGATGAAGATTTGCGTTTGAGGGATGCTTTATATAAAGAAGAACAGGATGATTATATAGAATTCCTTTCTTATGTACTTGAAAAAGGAGAAGATTTGCCTCAAAATATAATAGACAATTACAAAAAATACTATGATTCGGCTCCGATATTACACCAACAAAACACGAGAGGGTTTTTAAAGAGTTTTTTCAAAGTATTAAACATCGGAAGGAAAGAGGACTAATGCAAAAAAAATTAACAATGAAATTGGCAGCAATGATTTTTACTGTATTTATGCTGTTTCAAACAGTACCTGCACTGGCGGAAAGTATAGAAGTACTGCCGACAATGTCAACAGTATCAGAAGCACCGAACAGACTTTGGGTTGGAACTTTCCAACTTGTTTGGAACAAATTCTCAGATGCAATAATCGGCGGGCCTGTTGAGTTTGATGATTACAACTCTCCTGTAGCAGCCGCTCTTAATGAAAAAGAATTTACTAAAGATAATTTAGACAGTGCTTCTTACTATATTAAACATGGAACTGTTTCCCCGAAATTAAAACAGACAATTGAACGCGGGATTAAGCATAAATTCGACGAAACAAGCGATATTTTAGACACTTTTGATTGGTCAGAAGACCCTAGTAAATATTTTGTTTACGCAATGTTGAAAAAAGATTTCAAATTCATAAAAGCGTTTGATAAACTTCCTGAAGGTTGGTTCGGTAAGAATTCCGCACCTGTTAAATATTTCGGTATAAACAGTTCAAGTAATAAAGCATTATACGACAATGTAACAGTATTATTCTACAATTCCGAAAATGACTATGCCGTTAAGTTGAAAACTAAAGGTGCTGATCAGGTTATTTTGTACAGAACAAACACAGATAAGACTTTCAACAAATACTATAACGATATTTTGAGAAAAACTCAGAGATATAGCGGTTCTCAAATGTTCCAGTATAGAGATTCTTTGTTAATTCCTGATATCAGTTTGTATTTGGAAACAAATTTCCCTGACGTTGAAGGTCATACAATCAAGGGTACAGATATTGTAATCGATAAAACTATCGAAACTGTTGATTTCAAAATGAATAACGAAGGTGTTAAATTAAAAAGTGAAGCCGCAATGATTGCGAAATGCTTATCTTTAGCACCGGGTAACGGCAGAGATTTCCTATTCAACAACACATTCGTTCTTTTCTTGGTTGAAAAAGGACAGGATGTTCCTTACTATGCAATGAGAGTCGCTGATGTTGCCGAATTGAACAAAACAGGCAGATAATATTTTCAAATAAAATACAAAAACACCGGCATGCAGCTGCCGGTGTTTTTTGTTGTAAAAATTATTGTAATTTATCAGCACAAACGATTTTCTTTAACGGTTGAAAGAGCCAATTTCAGGGCTTGGTTAGCAAATTCTTCTTTCATTTGTTTGCGTTCGATATTTGGTGATAGGCGAACTTCTTTCACCGTAACGATTGATTTATATCTTATTCCGATAAAAACCAATCCAACCGGTTTTTCTTTTGTACCGCCGTCAGGGCCTGCAATTCCTGTTGTGCAAAGTGCGATATCACAGCCCGTGCGTTCGTATAGCCCGTTAGCCATTGCCTCTGCACACTCTTCGCTTACAGCACCTTTTGTGTTAAGAATATCCCAACTAACCCCGAGGATTTCGTGCTTGGCTTCGTTTGCGTAAGTTACGAAATTCAACTTGACGTAGGCAGAACTTCCCGCAACGTCTGTTAGTTTTGAACTCAATAGTCCGCCTGTACAGGATTCTGCGGTTGCTATCGTTAAGTTATTTTCAATGAGAAATTTTCCGAGTTCGGTTTCTAATGTCATAATATTCTCCTTTTTCGTAATCCAATTATATCGCATACAGTATGAAAAAGGTATCAATCTTTTGTTGAATTAATTAAACGAGGTTTCTGAGAAAATTTTTTAAACGGGCATGGCAAACTTCCTAATCGTATGGGGGTTGACACTTTTGCATTCCAAATGGTTAATGATGATATTGTGCCAATGGGGGCTACGGGTACTAATTTTGATAAAGAGCAATATTGTTCAAAAACATCAAATGCTGCAAATAACGGTATTGCATGCTCGCAGAATGCTGTTACAGACCCGAACTATTTTAAAACTGTATTGTCAGGACTAAAATAAATTAATTTGGAGAGATGCAGGCTGAGATTGCGTCAATCAAACGTTTAACGGGAACGACTTTTATTTTGTCGTTTTCAACATCACGGTTAGCGTAAGGAACAATTGCCTTTTTGAACCCTGAAATAACCGCTTCGTTTAAACGTTTGTCAAGATTGCAGACAGGGTGAATTTCACCTGATAAACCGATTTCGCCGATGATAACCGTTTGCGGGTCAACCACAACATCTCTGGCACAAGTTGCGATAGCAAGGGCAATTCCTAAATCTGCACTCGGCTCATCAATTTCCAATCCGCCCATAACGTTTACGTAGACATCTTGTTTTGACAAATTCAATCCAACCCGTTTTTCAAGAACCGCAAGGATTTGCAAAAGTCTGCTTGTGTCGACCCCGTTTGTTACTCTTCTTGGGGTCGGATAAGGCGTTGTGCCGACAAGTGCCTGAATTTCAACGAGCAACGGTCTTGTGCCTTCGTTTGTTACAATAATTGCACTGCCGGGGATTGCATCCTGTGAACGCTCGTTTAAGAACAGTTCGTTAGGGTTTTTAACTTCGACAAGTCCTTTCTCGTGCATTTCAAAAATCCCGACTTCCGATGTGTTTCCAAAACGGTTTTTCAATGCTCTGAGCATTCTGTAAGACTTGTATTTGTCGCCTTCAAAAGAAATTACGGCATCAACCATGTGTTCTAAAATCTTAGGACCTGCGATGTTGCCGTCTTTTGTAACGTGACCTATCACAATAACAGTAATGTTTTGAGTTTTGGCAATCTGCATAAGTATGTTGCAGCATTCACGAATTTGCGAAACACTTCCCGCCGAACTTGCGACGGTTTGTGAGTAAATCGCTTGAATACTGTCTATTACAACCGTATCAGGCTGAATTTCATCAATTTGTTGCCTGATATTTTCCAAATTTGTCTGAGGATAAACGTACAAATTATCCGAAATAACTCCGAGCCTGTTCGCCCTGAGTTTCAATTGGCTTGCGGATTCTTCCGCAGAAACGTATAAAATCTTCTGGTTATTTTTTGCAAGTTCACCGCTTGTTTGAAGCAGTATTGTTGATTTTCCTATCCCCGGGTCGCCCGCAATCAAAATCAATGAACCTTGAACAAGTCCTCCGCCTAAAATTCTGTCAAACTCCGAAATGTTTGTGCTTACTCTGACCTCTTCACCAATATGAATATCCTTGATTAAAGAGGGTTTTGCCTCGTTTGAAATTCCTTGCGGTGAAATGTTTTGAGGTTTTAAGTTTGTTTGAACTTCTTCAACAAAACTGCTCCACGAACCGCATTCGGGACATTTTCCCAAATATCCTGCCGATTCGTAACCGCACTGCTGACATATCCATTTCGTTTTTACTTTCGCCATATTTCTATTATAGGTGAAATTTTTATATTTGGCTGTAACGAAATATGAAGAATTGTTTCAATTATTCGAAAATTAATCAATTTTCATAAATATTTAACCTTTATATATATGTGAAATATTAAGAGATTTTTTAAACGGGGAAAAGATGAATTATTATGAGTTTTTAAACAAAAAGATTTCAGCAAACGGAATTGCTCAAGGCTATTCAATCAAACCGCAGGTTAACGCCGGCGAAAATCCTTTTGCAACATCTTTGTTTAACAATGACAATTCATCCGTGAAATTCAACGGTAATTCTATTTTTACCGGTGCAAATAAAGAGGAAATGGCTAACATCGATTACGATAAAGTCTTGAAAACTCCTGCAAATAATACCGAAAACGTTGAGATATCACCTTTAGAATACGTGTTGAAAGAATTTTTCTCGCTTGATAAGGTTAAGGCAGCAGCCGATAAAAATAGTGACGGTGAAATTTCTGTTGAAGAGGCAAAAGAATACGTGAAAAATCTTGCATTGAAAGATGGCGACGGCGAAACTCTTTCTCTTGATGATTTTGAAAAGTTAATCAAAGAAGAAGGAATTGACCTTGAAAGTATTGCAAATTTCTTGGAAATGCCTGAACCTGTACAAACGCCAACAGTTCAACCTCAAGTTTCTCAAGCCCCTGCAAGGGTTTCTACAACAAGAGGCGGCGGTGCTGTCAGACATTCTGCTCCTGCTCAGGTTCAACCAAAAACTGTTCACAATATGAGTTTGCCTGAATTGAAGTCAGAAAAAGCAAACAGAGAAGCAAACTTATCAGAAAAACGTGAAGCCTTGAAAGCCGTTCAATCAGGTAATACCGAAGGTATTAAGTCTGCAAAAGCCGCAGCAGAAAACGCTAAAAAGGCTTACGAAGATGCTTTGAAAAACGATTCAGGTGCTAAGAAATTCGCAAAACAAATTATTAAAAACAATGCGAAAATCGAGAAAAATCAAGTTGAATTAGACAAAAATGCACAAGAAATTACCGCAAAAAAATCTGAAATTTCTGAACAAGAATCAACAATTTCAAATTCAGAAACATTGCTTGCATCTTTGGAAGGTGCGTTGTCTAAACTTCCTGCTCCATCAGGCAAACCTGAGGACAGAGAAAAAGATGCTCAACTTTCTGCAAAGAAAAACGAATTAACAAAACAAATTTCCGAAAAGAAAAAAGAAGTTGAAAAACAAAAATCTCAACTGGAAAAATTGAACAAAAATCTTGAAAAGTTAAACAAAGAAAAAACTAAACTTGAAGCCGAAAAAACAAAACTTCAAGCAGAAAAAGCAAAGTTAGACGAACTTGTTAATAAAAACTGCACAGAAGCAACAAAAGCGAAACTCGCACAATACAACAAGGCTATTCAAAACGTTGAAGCAGTAAAAGCAAGAGAACTTTCTCAGGCAAATTCCGAATACCAATCTGCACAAAAAGAAGTTCAAGAGATTAACAAAATTATTTCTCAAAAAGAAGCCGATAACGCCGTATCAAAATATTCAGACACATCTGATAAGGCAGACAAAGCGGTTGAACTTGCGGAATCTCAAATAGGAGTTCGTGAAAACGGTTCATCAAATGACAGTGCCGAAATCAGAAAATATAAAAACGGTTCTGTTGACGGCAACCCTTGGTGTGCCTCATTTTTATCATGGTTATACGGAGCAGGACAAAATTCTAACAACAGCGAAACTTTTGGCTACACGGCATCATCTCAAGAAATCAAACATAAAGCACAAAATGCAGGTTGTTATGCAAGTATAAACTCAAATTACACTCCGCAAAAAGGTGACTTGGCAATGTGGACAAAATCATCATCTACAGGTCACGTCGGAATTGTTTCAAAAGTTTATCCTGACGGTTCATTTGATACTATCGAAGGCAACTCAAGTGATGCCGTAACAAAACATCATTACTCATCAAAACACTCTGTAGGCGGCGGCTTTGACGGTTTTGTACAGATGAATAAATGGTTAGCATAAAACTTAATTCAAACTAACCAGCAACAATTTTTGCGATTATTTCAGGATATTTGTTAATCAAAGCATCCGCAAATTTTTCCGTATCAACTTGAGTTGTAACAACGGAAAGCAAATCTTGCGGAAGTTCCGTTATCATTTTTTGCAAATATTCAGGTCTGATAACCCGCATCCCTTTGACAAGTTCCTCTTTATCGCGTTCACGGTTTATAATTTTTGTATAAGCATCTGTGTCAAAGGTTTCAAAGAATTTGTTTTCCTGATTAACAAGTTTATACGATAACAATTTTTTCTGAGCAGGCTGGAGGTTTTGGATTGCATTTCTATAATCCAAATCTCCAAGTTGGCTAATCTGTGCAATCATTTCACCAGAATTGCCGTCTGCTTCTTCACCGGAAACACTTTCATAAATCTGTTGAAGGTATATTTCAGGCAGCATTTGCAAATTATTAAGGAGCATGCTTTTATCCATATCAAGTCCCGTCAGCAATTTATCTAGCTGCTCTTCAGGCATGTATTCAATGATTTCCTGCTGAGAGAAAAGTTCCAAAACCACGTTGATGAGTTCTTCTTTCGGTATTTTTTTCAACAAATCAAGCAGAGCATCTTGCGTAAAGTAGTTCAAACCTTCCACAAGGTCGTTTTTTTCAAGCAGTGGAACGATATTATCCAGTTGAGAAGATGACATGCCGGTCATTATCGCAAGTTTGTTATCAGGGTCTGCGAGTTGGAAAAGTTCAATCAATTGTGAAACATTCGTGAACATATCGGCAGCCATTTGAATTGCAGCCTGATTGCCCTCGGCGGCTTCTGCTTCAATAATTTCTTCCAGTGTCTTTTCTTTGTACAACTCCATTTTTGATGCGGAGATGTTCAATCGGCTCTGGATGTATGCTAAATCTGTTTCAATTCTGATTGACATTAGTAATCCTTAAAATCTCTCTTAAATATATTAATGTATTTTTTTTCACTAAATTTCAAAATAATTACAAAATTTAACAAAAAGTAATAATTTTTCCGCATATTGTAAAATCTTTTTAAAACATTGCGAAAATTTTCGTTTTTATTACCATTCTTGTAGTATTATAGATAAGTAAAAATTTTTATCAAAAAGAAGAGGAAATTATGACAAAAGAAAAAGCGAATATTGCAGTATTAGGTGCAACCGGTGTTGTTGGAAGAGAAATTACTAAAATTATTGACGAATTAAAAGTTGAATTTAATTCAATAAAATTTTTATCAAGTGCAAAAAGTGCGGGTTCAAAAATTGAATTTCAGGGCAAGGAATACACTGTAGAAGAAGCAGTTCCTGAAAGTTTTGACAACGTGAATATCGTACTGGCATCAGCAGGCGGTTCAACATCTCAAAAGTTCGCTCCTGAAATCGTAAAACGCGGCGGGGTTATCATTGATAATTCATCAGCATTCAGAATGGAAAAAGATGTACCTCTTGTTATTGCTTACGTTAACGACGAAGATTTGAGAAAACATCAAGGGATTATCGCAAACCCGAACTGTTCAACTTCTCAACTTATGTTGGTGTTAAAACCTCTTCATGAAAAGTTTGGAATAAAAAAATTATTGGTATCTACTTATCAGGCTGTTTCTGGTGCAGGCTTGAAAGCCATAAACGAATTAACCGAAAACACAAAAGCAACCTTGAACGGTGAAGATTTTACAAATGTTGCGTTCAAAAAGCCTATTTCGTTCAACGTTATTCCGCAGATTGACGTATTCTGCGAAAACGGTTATACAAAAGAAGAAATGAAAGTTGTAAACGAAACAAAAAAAATTCTTCACTTGCCTCAAGATTTGCCGATTTCTTGCACTGCGGCACGTGTTCCGGTGTATAACGGACATTCCGAAGCCGTTGATATTGAGTTTGAAAAACCTGTAACTCCTGAAGAAGTTCGTGAAATTTTAGGTAACTCTTTCGGCATAACAGTTATGGATAATCCTGATAACTTTGAATATCCTACAACACGTGATGCCTCAGGCGTAAATCCTGTATTTGTCGGACGTATAAGAAAAAATCTTGCGTTTGATAACGGAATTTCTCTGTGGTGCGTTGCCGATAATATCAGAATAGGTGCGGCTCTGAATACCGTAAGATTATGCAAAAAAGTTATTGAAATGGAATTATATTAATTTTTTGTAACAAAATAAGAGATTAAAGGCAATTATTATTTTCAGCACACTTTATCAAAACAGATAAAGGAGCATATAATGAACATTTCAGATTTAAAACTTGAAGGCTTAATGGATGATGTAAATACCGTAGGCGGCTTTCTGGCAAAATATGCAGGCATATACCCGCCGATAAATGAAGTTGAGTTCCAAAAGCAACTCGATACTCTTGATGCAGAATTTCAGAAGCAGAGGGGCAGGGGTAAATATATAGGTAACTTCAAAGATTTGTAACGGTTCCGTCATTCTGAGAAAAATGTTTTGTAGTGGGCAGAAATTTGTACAAAATGCGAAGAAACCCGAACGACTTGGCTTGTTTAGTATCAATGTTGGGTTTCCCCCAAATAACCCTCTACATGAATTTAATTGAACCCTCACCTTTTCCCGCTCCCTAGGAGAGGGAAAATAAGCACCCACCCTAGCCCTTCCTCAACTTACAATAGCAAAAAGCCTTATTTACTCCTATATTTACCCCCTATATTTACCCCTCGCTGTGTTTTGTGTATAATTATCACAACAGAGAGGTTTATTTATGGGACAGGTTTTAAGAAAAGAAAATGTTGCAGGGTTTGTACGTAATTTGCAAAAAAGCGGTAAAACTGTTGTTGCAACGAACGGTTGTTTTGATATTTTGCACGTGGGGCATGTCAGGTATTTGCAGAAAACAAAGAGTTTTGCTGATTATTCAATCGTACTGCTGAACTCCGATAAGTCCGTGAAATCGATAAAAGGTCCGAGCCGCCCTATAAACAATCAAGACGACAGGGCTGAGATTTTGTGTGCTTTATCTTGTGTTGATTATGTTGTAATGTTTGATGAGAACAGTCCGGGGGCATTGCTTGACGAGATTAAGCCTGATGTTTATACAAAAGGTGCTGATTACACAATGGAAACTCTTCCCGAGGCAGATATTATGCGAAAAAATAACACAAGAGTTGAGTTTATCGAATTTGTTCAGGGAAAATCAACCACAAATACAATAAATAAAATCAATAACGAGGGGTAAAATCAGGTCGGAAATGTTTATTTTACCATAACTTTTGTTTCAAACAACGAGCGGTCGAAATCTCTGAAACTTTTGATAATCCCTGTAACAGCAGGTATTTTTTCGTACAGTTCAGGACTTTCTTCTGAACAAATTGCTATAATTTTGCCAATTCCTGCCGCTTTGGCTGAGTCTATTCCTGAAACGGCATCTTCTACAACAATGCAATCTTTCGGGGACAGTCCAAGGTTTTTGGCAGCGATTTCGTAAATATCAGGTGCGGGTTTTCCGGGGATAATTCCGTCCGAATATACGATTTTATCAATATCAAACCAGTTTGCAAGGTTAAAATGTTCTATGTAAAAATCCACGTTATTTTTATCTGACATAGTCGCAATCGTTCTTGGAATATTATTTTCTTTAAGGAAATCCAAAAACTCGACGACGCCGTCTGCAAGATGGAAATTTTCGGCATCATCAAGGCACATTTGTCTGTATAAGGCTTCTTTTTCCTCGCCGAGTTCCTCGACCATTTGAGGTGTCGGCTGTTTTGAGATTGCATAACGGATAATTTGCTCGTTTGTTCTTCCAAACATGTATTTAATCATTTCTTCATCGGAAAACGGCGTCCCTCTTAACTTTTTGGAATATTCTCTCCATGCCTGTTTGTGCTTTGCCGAATCCCAATATAATGTTCCGTTAAAATCAAAAATTATACCTTTATATAGTGCCATTTTTATTGTCTTTCCATTAATTTGTTGTATAAATCGTAGTAAGTTTTTGCTTGTTTTTCGTTGTTAAGCATCTTGAATGTGTAAGCAAGATTGTAATAAATCATCGGTTCATCGCCTTTAGCATCAAGGGCTTTGAAGAAATTGTATCTTGCGTTTCTGTACTGTTTTAACTGCAAATACGCACAGCCTATATTGTAATAACCGTAGGCAAAGTTGTCTTTGTATTTCACTGCCTGTTTAAATTCCGAAAGAGCCATATTCGGTTTTTCTTGGGTCAAATAGATGTAACCGAGGTTGTAGTGAGCCTTGTAATATTTCGGATCGACTTCGATTGCTTTTTTGAACATGTAAACCGCTTCATCAAATCTGTCTTTGTCTTGCAAAATATTTCCGATAAGCAGCCAATCTTCTGCGGAACGGGTCATTTCGCCCTTGCTTTTTAAAAGTTTTAATGCTCCGTCAATGTCGTTTTGTGCATAAAGAACTCTTGCCTGTTCAGAAGTTGCATCTCTTTCAACAGTTTCTTCTGTCTTTTTCCAAGGCAAATCCATAGCCTCTGTCGGTATCCCTGTACTTATTGCAAACATTGCAACAAGTAATAATAAAATTAATCTTCTCATAACCGTAGTATAGAATAAATTAGAAAAATTTTCCAGTGAGAAATTTTATTGCTTTCATCCTAGTGTGCAAATAAATTTATAATTTCAGGAGCGAATAGCAATACTCCAATCAGTACCGCTGTTACCGTGACAACCATAACAGCACCTGCCGCTATATCTTTTGCCATTCCAACCATTCTGCAATACCTGTTGTGAAAAATCGCATCCAGTGAAAATTCTATCGCAGAATTAAACATCTCTGCACTGATTACAGCTGAAATTGTCAGCAATAAAATACATATCTTTGAAATTGAAAAACCAAAACAAAGTGCACTTGCAAGCACAAACGCTCCAACCAGCATGTGTACTCTTATATTTCGTTCACTTTTGAGGGTCAAACGCATACCCTTTCTTGCGTTTTTAAATGTGTTTGAAAAATTTTGTTTCTTATATTTTGTCATAAATAATCCCTATACCTTCCAGAGCCTTCTTTTGGTGGGTTACAACGAATTGAAAATCTTCTTCTGTCTGGTGGTCAAACCCCAACAGGTGCATTATGCCGTGGCTTATCAAAAACATTAACTCTTCGTTTTTTGTAATCCCTTTCTTTTCCGATTCTTCCATAACTCTATCTAATCCTATTATAACCTCTCCTAAATTAATTTCCAAATCCAGAACAAATCTTTCGCTCTCCTCTGAATCTGCAAAAACCGCAAAGGTTATAATATCGGCAGGATAATCTTTATTTCTGTAATCTCTGTTGATTTCGTGAGTCTTTGAACTGTCGCAGAACAGAAAATCAAACGAAATCGAACTATATTCCTGATTGACAAGACAAGAATTTTCATAAACCTCAGGAGTATTTAAGTAATACTCAAAAATTTTGCGTGTCTTATCAAGAACATCCTCTTCATCAGGTGTCCATTTTTCAAAAATATTATCAATAAATAAATTGTAATTTATCATAAATCCTTATTACTGTCATTGCCCAAATCTGACTTGTTATTATCGTTTTCATTCGATATTTTTTGATTATTTGAGCGTTTAGATTCTTCCAGTTCGTTAATTTTATTTGCCAAATCCTCATCAAGAATAACGTTAGGCATTTCGATTTTGTTTTTACCAAATTCTTCTGCAATGTTTTCCTGATATTTAATTCTGTTGTGCTGCATACCTCTCAATATACGGCTGAAAGTCATTGCAATAACCTTCAAATCCTTTAGTGTCAGTGGGCTGTCCGCAAGCTGACCGTCGTTCAAGCGTTCGACAATAATTTTATCTATAATATTTTCGATTTCGTCGTTTGTAGCACCTTTCATAGCTCTGACGGCTGATTCTACAGCATCCGCAATCATCAGAATAGCAGTTTCCTTCGTGTTAGGTTTAGGACCCGGGTATCTGAACTGGTCAATCTTAACATTTTCCGCACCTTCTTCAATTACAGCCTGATTGTAGAAGTATTTTGCGATACCTTCACCGTGGTGCTGTACAATAAAATCACAAATAGCATTCGGCAAGCCGTTTTTCTTTGCAATTTCCAGTCCGTCTTTAGGGTGGGCAATAATAACCATTTTGCTTAATCTCGGATTAAGTTTGTTATGCGGATTTCCTATGCTGTAGTAGGATTGGTTTTCCACGAAGAAGAACGGACGTTTTAACTTCCCGATATCGTGATAAAACGCACCAACTCTGGCTAAAATCGGATTGGCTCCGATTGCCTCCGCTGCCGCTTCACAAAGGGTTGAAACCATTAAACTGTGGTGATAAGTTCCCGGAGCTTCCATTTGTAAACGTTTTAATAGCGGCTGATTATGGTCGCCGAGTTCTGCTAAACCGTACGGTGTAATTATTTGGAACGCATTTTCCAGCAACGGTGAAAGTCCGAGTACGATAATTGAATTAACTAACCCGTTTATGAAAATATATTTGCAATCACGCAAGATTAAAGAGTTACTTACATCTATCAAGCATTTGTCGATAAAATACAAACTTAACAATATCAGAACACCCGCAACACCTAGATTAAAACCGACTTTTATCAGGTCAAAACGTCTTGAATAGCGGATTTTTGATATCGTAATCATGCCGATTAGCGACAATATCAAAAATACAATGGTAAATTGAGCGTTATACTGCATTCCTACAGTCAGAACAATTATTACCAACACTGATAAAAGGAACGAAACCCTCGGATTTAAAAATATTGCAGAAATAATAATTACCGCGGGAATAGGCAAGACATAAGGCGATGAGCCGACAGGCAAAACAACTGCCGTTGCACACACTGTCATTACCAAAATTCCTGACAGTGCCAGATATCGAGGTTCTAAATAAGGCAATTTCGCAACTTTCAAGTATGCAATGAATATCATTGTTAAAAGCAATACAAGAATGTAAATTGACAAAACGCCCTGCCAGTTAAGTTCATAAACATTGTAGCCTGCGGCTCTCAGAGCATCACGTTTTAATCTTGTGACAGGTTCACCTTCAAACACAATCTTTTCGCCTTTTTGGAAAGTTACTTTGTAAGGTTTGACAGAATCCTGAGCACTCATTTTAGCGATTTCCGTTGCAGCTTCATCAACAACAAGGTTTGGAACGATTACCTGCTCCAACATTGCCGAAATAACCGAAACCTGTCTTTTGGAAACATTTGCAACCAGATTATTTTGAATAACTTTTTTAATATTGTCACGCTCGTAATCTTTTTCGGTAATTCCGACCTTCAAAATGTTTACCAATGACAAAGAAGCCTTTTCAAAAGCCTCTCTCAGACTTGGTTCATCAACTTCCAGCATGTAATTTATTATAAAATCCTTTTTTGAATTATCGGACAAATCAAATAAAACGTTTAATTCTGATGCTTTTTCCGCCTTTGAGGAATCCTTTTTCCTGATTTGCAAAATAGAATTCTCAATGGTTTCAAGATTGGACTTAATAAAATCATCTTCCGCAGGAACAAGAATCGGTTCGGTTTTTTGAGCAACTTCACGTCTGTGCTGCTCGGTTCGTTTTACATCTTCAACCGTTAAAGTTTTTTGAGCAATAATATCCTTTTTACTTATTCCGTTTTCAACAATACTTTGGAAAAAGAAATTCTGAGTCGAAATTATCGCCGTAATTACAACGGTAAACAACCCCAGAAAAAATACTTTCATAAAAAGTGATGATAGAAAAAACTCTCTGATTTTATTAATAAATTCTTTGTTAAGCATGGAAATATCCTATTTTTACCTACTGTGTATATATCAATTTTATTACGTATTTAAAATATTTCAAGTTGTTAAATTTTGGCACAAAAAGAGGCCGCAAATGCGACCTCTCCTTAGATACATCCTTTAAATATATTAACCTTCAGCAGGAGCATCATTGTTAGCGTTTTCTTCTTTAGAATCTTTTTGTTTAGCGATTAAATCTTGGATTTTTTCTTTGATTTCTTCGCCTTTTTTCTGTAAATCAGAAACCGCATCATCTGCCTTTACTTGAATTTGTTTTGCTGTTTCATCCGCACGTCTAACCATATCTTGTGCTGTATCGGCTAATATTTTTCTTGTTTCTTCACCGGATTTTGGAGCAAGCAAGATGCCGGCAATCGCACCAATCGCACCGCCTACTATAAATCCGCCTAAAAATTTTGATACTGACATATTTATCTCCTTTTAAACTATCAAATCTATATTAATATAGCATATTTAATTTTTCATTACCTGAAAGATTACTTCTTTCTTCCAAAAAATGTAAATATGGTCATGAACCCTTTAAGAAATCCGCCAAGAAGGCTGTCTGAAAGAGTTTTTGTTTTGGTAATTGCGTTTTCTAAACTGTTTTTCACATTTACCATACCTTCATCCGTACTTTGAATAATAGAGTTAATTGAACGCATTGTATCGTTTAACTCTTGCAAAGTCGGCTTAAGTTCAGTATTTAAAATTAAAGATGTTTCGTTAACGTTTTTCGCCAAAACTGATACATCTTTCAATAATTTCACAAGGTAATATCCCACAAAACCCAACACTACTGCTGTTGAAATTGCAAGAAATGTTAACCCGCCGTTTAAAATAATTTCTGATGTCTCTATACTCATGTTTTAATTTTCCTTTATTATTAATTAGTAATCAAATTCGTTTTCATTTTCCGAACCGTTTTCAAAATCTTCCAAAGCCTTTGCTTTTTGCATTTTTTTAGACTTAACAGAATTATTCAATTTACGGAACTGTCTTTCTAATTTATACTTAACAAGGTCAATGGATTCCATTGCTTGTTTTTTAGCATCACAAATCTGTGGAGCGTGTTTGTCATAAAAGTCACAAACGGCTTCCTTTAACTCTTCTCTGGATTTTTCACCCGGTTTTGGTGCAAGCAATATTCCTGCTACAATACCGCCTACAACACCCGCAACTAAACCCATTGAAAACATAAATGTATCGTTGTTCTTACTCATAGTTGTAAACCTCGTCTTTCAATGTCATAATACCATATTTTTTATACAATTACAATACTTGTGGGTAAACCCCCCGTCAGTGAAGGTTTTTAAACTTTCAATATTTTTTTTACCATCAGAATAACATCTAAGGCCGACATAATTTGTTTGAACGGAATTTTCAAGATTAAACAGCCAAGTGCCGATAGAAAGTTTTTGCTGAATAATTTCTTACATTCGCCCTTCGTTTCTCCGATGAATGTAACAAGTGAAGTCAAGGTAAGCATTGACTTATTAACGTTTGCTTTAACCTCTGTAAGTGCAGACTTCAATACCGGTTGATATTCAAGAACCTGTGCGTTTTTCTCAAGGACAATTTCGTCTAATTTCTTCAATTTAGAAACTATCCAACAGCAAACTATAACTTCCGCAACAAATGTTATTGTAAAAAATAAATGTAACATCTTTCAACTTTTCTCACTTTTGTATTATATTAATCTTGTAATATATTATTATATTAGCACAGAATTTTGAATACGTCTAAAGGACTATTTTATGGGCAGAGTGAGATTTTATACAGCATTAATACTTGCAAGATTTATTTATTTGGCAATCAGAGTTTTGAACAAGTCGTCAGGAACATCTTTTGTCGGGATGATGACGTTAAAATTTTGTCCTGACTTTCTGTCATATTGCCGTAAATACGTCGATTGTGCTGTTTCTGTAACCGGCACAAACGGAAAAACCACGACATCAGGAATTCTTGCACATATATTAGAAACCAACGGTAAAAAACTTATACATAACGTCAAGGGTGCAAATATGCTGACAGGAATTGCAAATGTTTTTGCTCTCAATTTGCCAAAACATTTTGACAGTGCCGTTATTGAATCTGACGAAGCCTATCTCACAAAGTTTTATGACTATTTCAAAACGGATTACCTTGTTGTAACAAATTTGTTCCGTGACCAACTTGATAGGTATGGCGAACTGGCGACAACCGCAGGATTTATCAGGAATGCAATTGAGAAAAATGATAAACTTGTACCTCTACTTAATGCTGATGATCCGCTTGTTACAAACCTAGGAAAAGACCGCAAGGCACTTTATTACGGGTTTGAAGAAGTCGAAATCTGCTCTGATATTCACAACTCAAATTCAATTGCTCCGCAGGAAGCCTTCAATTGCGTTTGCGGTGAACCGTTAAAATATAACAAGCAATTTTTTGCACAGCAAGGTCATTACTACTGTGAAAAATGCGGTTACAAACGACCTGTTCCCGATTTTAACGCAAAGGTTAAAATCTATTCGGATTACTCAGAAATTACCGTAACTTACGACAACCACGACTACAAATTCAAAGTAAATCTTGTCGGTTTATATAATGCTTATAACGCCTTGGCTGCAATCTCTCAAGCCTTAATGCTCGGAATAAAAACAGGTATAATTCAAGAGGCACTTTACTCGTACAAATCAATATTCGGGCGTGCCGAAAAACGCACAATAAACGGTCACGAAACTCTGATTCAACTGATAAAAAACCCGACTGGTGCAAGTGAAGTCTTAAAAACTGTTAACCCTGATTCAAATATCGTTATAGCAATAAACGACAACTACGCTGACGGAAGAGATATTTCGTGGCTTTGGGACAGCGATTTTGAACAGTTAAAAGATGCGAAAAAACTTATCATAACCTCAGGAACACGTGCAAATGATATGGCTTTAAGGCTTAAGTACGCAGGAATTGAACCGGACAGAATTACGATAGAACCTGACATAAAAACAGCCATAAAACTAGCAACAGAATGTGAAAACCCTGAGGAAAAAGTTACAATACTGCCGACATACACGGCACTTTTGAAAATAAACAAAATGAAATTGAAATAAGGAGATAAAACAATGCTTTTAGGTGTAAATATCGATCATATAGCAACATTAAGAAATGCCAGAGGCGGAGTTGAGCCAAGTCCGATACTTGCCGCCGAAATCTGCGAGCAAAACGGTGCAACTTCAATCACTACACACTTGCGAGAAGATAGAAGGCACATAAAAGATGAAGATGTCAGAACACTTATAAAAACAATCAAAACAAAACTAAACCTTGAAATGGCGGTTACTGATGAAATGCAAAAAATTGCACTTGAAATTATGCCAGCATCGGTTTGCCTTGTTCCTGAAAAAAGACAAGAGGTTACAACAGAAGGCGGACTTGATGTTGCAGGTCAACTTGAAAAAATCACCAAGTTTGTGAAGCCGTTAAAAGATGCAGGAATAGAAGTAAGTTTGTTTATCGACCCGACAGAAGAACAGGTTAAAGCATCAGCACAAACAGGTGCACAGTTTATTGAAATGCACACAGGACAGTATTCAAACGCTTTCGGAACAGATAAGGAAGAAGTTGAGTTTGAAAAACTGTATAATTCCGCAAAACTTGCACAAAGCCTGGGATTGAGAGTTAACGCGGGTCACGGGTTAAATTATGAAAATGTTTCAAGAATGCACGAAATTGAAGGTTTGTACGAGTTGAATATCGGTCACAGTATTATCTCAAAAGCGGTATTTACAGGGCTTGCACAGGCTACAGCCGAAATGAAAGAACTCATTAAATAAGGAAATTTTAAGATGGAAAACAGAACTCAAGAGGAAATAATCGAAGAAATGCAACAGGTTGTCAATCAAATGGTGATAGATGACCTTGAAGAAAATCCCGAAATGGCGAATGAGTCTTTTGAATGTAATTGCTGCGGAAAGACCAAAAGTCTTGCCGGTTCAATACAATACGGCAAGTATCGGCTATGTAACGATTGCGTGCTGCTTGCGGAAACAGGTTTTGCACTCGGGAAGTTCAAGGATATCCAAGACCTGATTGATGCAATGGAAGATAAAAGACTGGAAGAAGTCTGCGAATTTATAAAATCCGAAGAAAAACGCCAAGCAGAAATCGAAAATAATTAGTAATATTCTTGTTATTATGAGA
>CAMAGQ010000001.1 GCA_945833895.1 uncultured bacterium | reverse complement strand
AACTCAAAAAATCAGGTTACAATCAAAACAGGTTATAACATGAACAGAAATGACAGAATTGATTACGATGATATAGAAATACTCAACCTTTCCATACTTACAGAATAAAAAAGCAGAGGGGTTAACCTCTGCCTCTTTTTTTATTAAATCAATATTTTATCTTTTCAAAAAGTCAGGAATTTCAATATTTGTGAAGTTGTTATTTGATAAAACAGATTTTGTTTGATTATTGAATGCACCTGAGAAGAAGTCAGAAGCATTCATTTGCGGTGCACTTCCCTGAGAGTTAGCTGATGAACCGAACATTGGAGAAGTTGCGTTATTTTTCAATTCAAAACCTGTTGCGATAACAGTAATTTGAATTTCACCTTGAATTGATTCGTTGAGTGCAGTACCGATAATTACAGTCGCATCATCCAAAACTGCATCGTGAATAATTGAAGCCGCATCACTAATTTCGTGAATACCCAAATCAGGGCCGCCCGTGATGTTAACAATAACACCTGAAGCACCGTTGATAGAAGATTCAAGCAATTGTGAATTGATAGCTTGTTGAGCCGCCTTGATTGCACGACCTTCGCCCTGTGCTCTACCGATACCCATCAATGCTGAACCTGATGCCTGCATAACTGTCTTAACATCAGCAAAGTCAACGTTAATCAAGCCGGGAACTGTGATTATATCAGAAATACCTTGAACACCTCTCAATAAAACTTCATCAGCAATAATGAAAGATTCTGACAGTGTAACTTGTCTGTCTACAACTTGTAACAATTTGTCGTTAGGAACGATAATCACTGAATCAACTGATTCTTTTAATTTTTCAATACCGGCAATTGCCTGATTTTGTCTTTTCTTACCTTCAAAAGCAAACGGTTTTGTAACGACAGCAACAGTCAAAATGCCAAGTTGTTTTGCAATTCTTGCAACAACAGGAGCAGCACCTGTACCTGTTCCACCGCCCATACCTGCAGTGATAAATACCATATCCGCACCGTCAAGAGCTTCTGTTATTGCCTGTTGTGCTTCTTCTGCGGCCTTTTCACCAACTGAAGGATCACCGCCGGCACCAAGACCTTGTGTTGAAACAGAACCAAGTTGGATTCTGTTATTTGTTTTTCCTGAAACTAACACCTGTGCATCTGTATTCATCAACCAGAAATCAACACCGGAAAGACCTGATTGAATCATTCGGTTAACGGCATTTCCTCCGCCACCGCCAACACCGATAACTTTGATGTTTGTAGGGTTAGCACCAAGTCTTGCAGTCTGCTCATTTGATGAATCTTCTTTTCTTGCGAAAAGATCTGAAACGATATTTTCCACTATATTTTACCTCTTATAACTATTTTTATCCTAAAACATTACACAATTACATCATGCACAGTTTTATAATAACATAGTATTTTAAATAGAGCAAATGTACAAGAAAAACCCGATAATTATGAACAAAATTTAATATTATCAAGTATTATTGTAACTAAATTTTAGCAGGTGAAATTCCCCAGTGCAACTTATTCCTCAAAATCGAATAAAAATCGTTTTCAACCAGAAGAGCAAGATTAGCTTTTTTCTCAGGTTTAGTAATCAGAAGTTCGCCAGAAAGGTTAAACACTACCTGACCGTCAACCGAAACATTATATTCATTGTTAGGGCAAGGCAGAATTTTTATTTCGTCATTCGCCGAAACGACAATCGGACGGGCTGAAAACGTATGCGGACAAATCGGAACTATTGCGATTGCTTCCATTTCAGGTGAAAGTACGGGGCCGCCTGCAGCCATTCCGTAAGCGGTACTTCCTGTCGGAGTTGATATAATTATCCCGTCGGCAAGGTATTCACACACAAGTTTGCCGTTAATTTGCAGTGCAAAACGTGAGGTTCTGCCGGTTAATCCGCCTTTTATAACAAAATCGTTCAGTGCCGAATATCCGCCTGCTGTAAGCATCATTCTATGCTCAACTTTGTATTCTTCGTTGATGATTTTCTTTACGGTAATTTCCAAATCATCAGGCGTTGCTTGAGATAAAAACCCTAATCTGCCTAAATTTATGCCAAGTACCGGCGTTCCAAAATCAGAATAAAACCTTGCGGCTTTCAATATCGTGCCATCTCCGCCTATTACAAAAACAAAATCAAACCCTGAAGAAAGTTCCTCAATTTCTAAAACTTTATGTTCAATAGAGTTCTTTTCAAGTATTGAGGACAAAGTATCTTTAACCTCAACAGAATTGTTCATTTCAGGATTGTAGCAAATTGCGTATCTTTTATTCATATCATTAGTTTATATCAAATATATGAAATTAAGCAAAACTTCAAAATCAGATTACAAAAATGTAATATAATATAAATATGGATAAGAAACATTTTGTTTACATACTTTTAACTAAAAATGACACCTTGTACTGCGGTTACACGGATGATGTTGAAAAGCGGTTTGTTGCACATCTGGAAGGCAAGGGTGCGAAATACACAAAAGCAAATAAGCCCGTAAAAGTTGTATGGCAAAAGGAATTTGAAACCAAACAGGAAGCCCTCAAAGAAGAATACCGAATTAAGCACAAATTAACCAGAAAACAGAAACTTGCACTAATAAATTCTAGTCATATATCTTGACGTCTAAATCAATATCCTCCTCAGGCTTTTGAGGTCTTGTGTGTTCGTCATCGTCATCCTCGCTAAACATTTCCTCTACGACGGTAGTTTCTCCGCTCCTCAATTGTAGTGTATTCCCATTAATATCGGTATAGTTTAGCGTACCTTTCGGAAGTTGAGAATTTGACGGTTGTTCTTCCGTATTAAATTTGAACTTATCTATTTCAAATTCATCAAGAGGACTAGTTTTTCCGCCTTGAATATTGTTTAGATATTGGTCAAGGGTAGAACCTCCCGCAGGTGTGTTTGAAGGCGGTTCACCCAGTTTTTCGTGTAATTTATCAAGTTTTTGATTAATCTTATCAAGTTTTTTGTTTTGTTTCTCAATATCTTTTGCCGACTTTTCAAGGTCTTTTTTGTACTGTTCAACAAGGAATTTTCTGTATGCTTCTTTTAGCTTGTCGCTGTCCTTAACACCTGATAGTGAGCGAAGTTTGCGGTAATCTCGATATTCCATTTTGTAGTCTTTATCAAGATATTTGACGGCATATTTGTACTCGTAATCAATTTCTTTCAGACGTTCTTTTTTGTACTGTTCAAACTGTTTTTTTCTGATTTTATCTTCTTTTTTCTGGGATTTTTCTTCTTTTTCTATAACGTCATACTCTTCAACGCCGTCTTTTACGACCTTGTAACCGTTTGCACTGATTAAAGGTTCAACATCTTTTTCAAAAGAAACAACTCTTGTCTGATTGCCTTTTGTATCAATACTCCAAGTTCCTAGAAATACAGGTGTAGAGCCTGTGTAAGCGATTGCCTGAACCGCAACTCTGTCAGGTTGTGCTTTCAAAAACCCGAGCGGATAAATATCCCAGCGGTAATCGTTGAGGTTTAATCCCATATACTCTTTCCAGAAGTACGTTATCCCCGCACGAATTTCAGACAGGTCATAATCAAGTTTATTGGAAAAATCATAAACAAAAATGGTAGTTTTCCAAATTCCGTCCTCACGACTTCCGATTTTCTCTTTTATAAGAAGTTTTTTCCCGTCAGTTGAGAAATCTACAGGAGTTAGTGACATAAAAGATGCGTAGTTGCTTAGATTTTTATCGGTAGACAAAATCGGTGTCGGAATTCGCTTCATTACGTTTGCTTTCAAAATTTTATCAAGCGGAGAATCTTCACCTGATAAAGGAATAACAAAGATATCCGAAGCAACTGAGGCACTATCCGTATAATAATAAATCGCAGGATAAACAAGCACCGAAAAATCAGGCGAAACAATTCCTTGAGCGTTAATTTGACGCTGAGTGTAAATTCGTTTATCAATGCGTAACTCGGTACTTCCCGGCGGATTGTTATATTTTACAATTTTGTATGTCGGATGCGGAACATATTTAAAATCAGACGGTGTTTGCACCTTTGGAATATCTAATTCCATTTGAGTTTTGTCTTTATATTCAGACATAATTTCGTACTCATCAACGGTCATGTAACCTGATGGCTGAAGATTTAAAATTTTACCCTCTTTTTTATATTTTTCCTGCTCTTTTAGCCTGTTGTATTTGTATTTTATATCACGAGATTTAACATCTTGTTTAGGAATATCAAGCGAAAAAGCCTGTAAACAAACACAGGCACATATCAGAAAACTTAGCGGTAAAACTTTAATATTCATAGTCTAAAATCTCTACACCAAGCCGTCTTTCATGGCTGTTGCAACAGCCTTCGAACGGGTTTTTACATACAATTTCTGCAAAATATTATGGACGTGAGTTTTTGTTGTAGCAATCGTAATAACTAATTTTTTAGAAATCTGCGGATTTTTTAAACCTTCGACAAGAAGTGCAAGAACTTCCATTTCACGCTCAGTTAAGCCGTATAAATTCTTACCTTTTTTGTAGTTTATACCGTTCAGTTTAGATTCTGTCTGACTTGCTTTTCTGATGTTAGAAAGTACAACTCTTGCGATTGCAGGGTCAAGCCAGCCAACCCCTTCACTTACAGCCTTTATAGCCGAGATAGTTTGCTCGGAAGTTGCCCCCTTTGTAATATATCCGTCAGCACCTGCCGCAAATGAATCAAGAATATCATCTTCATTATCTCTTGATGTATTCATGAGAACTTTAATTTCTGGCATGGAATTTTTGATTTTACGTGTTGCTTCAATTCCGTCAATTGTTGGTAAACCAATGTCCATGATTACCAAATCAGGTTTTAGTTCAAGAGCCTGTTCGACACCTTCTAACCCGTCAGATGCCGTTCCCAAAACCTCAATCGATTCATTGTTTGATAATGCGAAGGATAACCCCATTCTTGTCATGTCATGATCTTCAATTATTGTAACCTTTATACACTTTGACATTATATTCACCTTTATACTCTTGATTTTGCAACTACATCAGTAAGTAAAAACGAAAACTCACTGCCTGTATTGACTTTACTTTCAACCCAAATCTTACCGCCGTGTGCCTCAATAATCTGGCGTGATAAGTATAATCCTAAACCTGTACCGGTTGAGCGTTTTTTGCATGTTCCTTGAGAAAATCTCATAAACAAATGCGGAATATCTTCTTTCGGAATACCGTTACCGTTATCCACAACAGAAAACATTAACCCGTTTGATACAATTTTTGCGATAATTTCAATTGTTCCGCCTTTATTTGTGTAATTCAAGGCATTACCGCATAAGTTGATGATTACACGCTTAATTTCCGCTCTATCAGCGTCAATTAGAACATCATCATCAAAATCGCATGTAAGATTAAACGAAATATTTTTCTTAACCGACAGCGGCTCTAACTCGTCATAGCACTGCTTAATTAAGTCTTTCACATTGAAAACAGTCTTACATAGTGACAATTTCCCGCTTTCAAATCTGTAAACCTCAAGCAATGCATTAACCAAACCCAGTAAATCCTCGTTACTTTGGAGCATGGTTGTAAGTAAAACTTTTTGCTGGTCTTTTAAATCACCCAAAGAGCCGTCAATAAAGAATTTCAAGGTCTGAATTGCGGCAAGCAGCGGAGTTCTAAGATCATGGGTTAATGTGGCAATAAAATCATCTCTTAATCGCTCTGTTTCTTTTTGAACGCTGAAATTACGAATAACACCGACAAAACGCTCCATTTCAGATTCATCAGAGGATAATGCCGCAAAATTGATTTCAACAGGAATTGCCTCTTCCGTAACGACATTTCTTATGTATAAATCTCTTAGTAAGAACTCTGAATTTTCACATGACAAACCTAAAATCGCACTTTTAACGGACGATTTTTGAGATTTATTTAACAACGGATTGTCCGTATAAGCAATCTCTTGAATTTTCATTTTTGTTAAGGCATCTGCTGATAACCCGACCATGTTTTCGCATGCCGGATTAACCTGTTCAATATTGCCCTTAGCATCAATTATAATAATACCGTCAGCACAGTAGTTGATAATTCCCGCCAACTTTTTATTCGCAACGGTGAGCTCTTTTGTTCTTTCTGCAACAAGAACCTCTAATTCACCTGAATATGCCTTTAATTGTGCTTTTGCCACCTCTAACTCTGAAATTTTCTCTCTTAAATCTGCGAGTAAATGACTTCTTTCAATACCGTTTTTAATATTCATGACCAAATCGTCATTATCCCACGGTTTTTCAATATATTTATAAACCCCGATTTCGTTAATTGTTTTGATTGCGTTTTCTTTATCAGCGTAAGCCGTCAATAAAATCATACTGACCTCAGGATAGAGTTTTTTCGCTTCTCGCAGAAACTCTAACCCGTTCATATCGGGCATTAAAAAGTCCGAAATAATCAAATCCGGGGTTTCTGTTTTTAAGTATTCAAGTGCTTCTACAGGGCTGTTGAACACAACAACATCCTTGAACCCCTCTATTTTCATCAAAGTTGAAAACGTAGAGGTGAGCATTACTTCATCATCAACGTAAATTATTTTCCCTAAACTCATACTTACATAATAGAATATCTTGTTTAAATAGACAAATTAGTTACAAAATCGCAATATTTAACCAAAGTTGAAATTTTTGTTACTCTGAAAAGCAAAATATTTTGTAAATTCATAAAATTATGTAAATTATGTAAAATTTTAAAAACCCTGTAAATACTGGGTTTTAGCCTCTTAAATACCAAATTATATAAAAAGTATATACTCTTAGTTAACAATTTTCGTAACATTACTTAACATGATGAGGTAAAAAAGGCAATTATTGGAAAGAAAAATACTTTATATAATTACGAGGACACAAACATAAGGATTTAACAAGACAATGGGTTTCTTACTAGGAGCATTTGGAAAATTGATGGCGGGCCGCAGGGTCAGAGATCTGCAAGCTCGTATGATGCGCGTCCAGTCTAAAGCTAGACGCACAACCCGTCAAATTGAAAAAATGAGTAAGATGCTTGAATCCCAAAAGAAAATGGAAATCAATAACCTGTCAATGATGCAGCAATCTGCAAATTCAGCATTACCTTTCATTCTTGGCAGTACATTAGGTATGTGTCCTGGATCCAATGGTCAAGCGATAACGCAGATGATGATGGGCGGCGGCGGTATAGACGCAATGTTAAATCAGATTCCTGGATCAGATTCTCCGGAAGTACAAGCTGCTCAAAAACAGTGGATGGCTCAATTCAGCAACATGAAGACTCAAATGGCAGGTCAAAATGAAATGCTTCTGACTCAGATGAAGAGCCAAATCGAAGAAAAATACGAAAACTTAGACGATATAATGTTAGAACCATTAAAAATGGAACAAGATTCCTTACAAACAGAAAAGGATTCACTGGAATCTCAACTCCAAATCGCTCAAGCAGACTACGATGCTTGCAAGAAGATGGAACAAGCAGATGCCAAGAACCTCGCTCCAAACTACACAGGTTCAGCAGGTTAATAAACAAAACGATTTCAACCCCGGCTTCCTTAACGGAAGCCGGGGTTTTGTTGTAATGTAGGAGGAATTTTACCCCTCACCCCTCCCCCCTCTTCCGATTGGAGGGGAAAACGCCTTACCGGTCGGGGTGTGCAAAATTAAACTTTATTGTGGTATTATAAGAAAAGACAAGGGGGAATTTTACAGTGTTAAGAAAATTGTATAACACCAAAACTTTAATATTTATCGGATTAATAGCAATTATATTGTTTTTTATACCAAAACTAACAGAGTTAATAATGGTTCTGTTCGCCTCCTTTGTAATTGCGGCAGCATTAAATCCTTCTGTTAACTCACTTGAGGTAAGAATTAAAAACAGAGCGGCAGCGACAATCATTGTATTGACATTCAGCGGAATTGTTCTGGCGGCGGTTTTGTTGCCTGTTGTTCTTGCGTGTTACAAAGAAATTGAACTTTTTGCCGTAACCGTACCTCAAAAGATTAACACTGTTTACCATTTGATTACACACACGACAATTTACGGTAAGACTATCGCATCATACATTCCGATAGGTAATATTGCCGAAACAGGTACAAATATTGCACAAAACCTTTTTACGCAGTCATGGACTGTCACAATGGCTGCGGGTCAGACGGTATTTATTCTACTTGCTCTAACTATGTTTATTTATTACATAATCGTTGATAAAGAATATCTGAAAAATAAATTTCTGGAATTTTTCCCACCGAAACTAAAAGAAAAGGCGGAAAGTATTTTGTATAATATTACAACCAGAGTTGGAAACTACGTCAGAGCACAAATTTTATCCATGATTACTGTAGGTATTATGGTGACGATTGAAGTTGCACTACTTGGAATTGATTACCCGATATTACTGGGGTTAATCGCAGGAATTTGCGAAATTATACCGCTTCTTGGACCTACAATTGCCATTGCAACCATTGTTCTTATCGGATATCAACTTGGAGCGGTTAAAATTATTGCTGCAATAATTCTGTTTATTGTAATCCAGCAGGCTTCAAATTATATAATTCGTCCGTTTTTATTCGGTAAGTTTATGCAGTTGCACCCGATAAATATTATGGTCGCAATCTTTGTTGCAGAAAAATTCTTAGGAGTTTGGGGCGTAATCCTCTCTCCTGCAATTGCGGCGACTGTTTGTGTTTTGGTTGATGAATTATACCTGACGTCAATCAACGAAGGTTATTCAGGCGAGAGTTCAGACAGTGAAAATCAAGAGGAGTTGCTTTGTCAGGAATAGCGAACGAAATATTTTTATACGAAAGAGTTATAAAAAAAGACTACGACTATAAAATGTGGTTCTTTTTTCCGGGGTCTGAATCTTTTGCTATGTCTTCGCTTGGCTACTTGTGGCTGTTTAAGGCGATTGACCAGCTTGAAGATATTGATATAGAAAGAGTTTATGCCGATTCAAAAACTACACGTATAATGAGAAATGATATTTCGCTTATCGGGATTTCAAATTCGTTTGATATGGACTTTCTTGAAATTCTCAAATTTCTTGAGTGGAATAAATTTGCATTCAAAGCAAGTGACAGAAACGAAAACGACCCGCTAATTTTTGCAGGCGGGCCTGTTATAACGTCAAATCCTGAACCTTACAAAGAAATCTTTGATTTTATGATTATTGGTGATGGGGAAGACGTTAATCTTGAAGTAATAAGACTTTGCAAAGAAAACAAAGACAAGTCAAAAACAGAAATTTTAAAGTTGTTGAGCGGGATTGAGGGAGTTTATGTGCCTTCAGTACCACAAGTTGAGGTAAAAAAGGTTACGAAAAAACTCACGGAATGTATATATACGCCTATTTTGAGTGAAAAATCGTTTTTCCCTAATACTTTTATTATTGAGGTTGAGCGGGGATGTGCCAACAGATGCGGTTTTTGCCTTGCATCATATATAAATCTGCCGATAAGGTTCGTGCCTTATGAAAAAATTATTGAGGCGATAGACCTTGGGTTAAGTCATACCAATAAAATCGCACTGCTAGGTGCTCAATTGACCGCACATCCGAGGTTTGGCGATATTTGCAACTATATTTCAGGCCGAATTGATAAGGGCGAAAATATTGAAATGAGTGTTTCTTCTTTGCGTGTCGATTCTTTTAAACCTGAAATTATTAATACATTAATAAAAACAGGTCAAAAAAATCTTACACTTGCAATTGAAGCGGGAAGTGAACGACTTCGCAGGGTTATAAACAAGAACCTTACAGAAGAGCAAATATTTAACGCTATAGATGCGGCTGTAGAGTGCGGATTGAAGGGGATTAAATTCTACGGCATGCTTGGTATTCCGACAGAAACAGAGGAAGATGTTCAGGAAATTGTTGAACTTTCTAAACGAATTAAGCAAAAGCACAAATCTTTTGATATATCGTTCGGGTTCTCTACCTTTGTACCGAAGGCACATACGCCTTTCCAGTGGCATGGACGAGAAAGTGAGAAAACTCTTGATAAGAAAATTAAATATCTTACAAAGGAACTTCGCAAACTCGGAATACAAATAAACGTTTCAAGTTGCAAATGGGATTATTATCAGGCTGTGCTTTCACGTGGTGACAGTCGTTTGACGGATTATCTTACAGAAGTTTACAAACAGGGCGGGAAATCAGGCAGTTTTAAAAAAGCCGCAAAAGACTTAAATATTGATACGGATTTTTATGCAATAAAAACTTATGATTACTGCGAAAAACTTCCGTGGGAGAACATCATAATTCGTCCTGGAAAAGAATTTTTGATAAAGGAAAGTCAAAGACTTCTATCCTAAAGGCACGCAATCCGTATAAACTATACTTGCCCAACTTTCAAAGTAACTAATCTGAGTAGCACTTCCTGTTCTGATAAAAATGTTGTGCAGTTTGTCGGCAGGAACACCGAGTGCCGCACAAATTGCCGCCTGAATTACGTCAGGATGTGTAACGATAATTACTCTGTTTCCGATGTTTTCTTCGACTATTTCATCAATAGTTTTCTTTATTCTTGCAATAAAATCAGGTGAACTTTCAGCCTCACCCATGATTGTCTTGTCAGGATGTTCAAGAAGTTTTGTAAAATTGGTCGGATATTTGTTTAGAATTTGAGAAAGAGTTAACCCGTTCCATGTTCCGCACGCACGCGGGGTTAATTTCTCAATCGTTTTATATTCGGTCTTGAATGCTTTTGCAACCATAAGTGCCGATTGCGAAGTTCTTACAGACGGAGATGAGTAGATTGCATCATTTTTAACCCCTCTTGCTTTGAGAGAATCAATCAAGTTTTCCATCTCTGACACTCCGAGTTCCGATAGCGGCGGATAATTCTCTAAATCCGAAAATCTGCCTTCTTCTGAATATATAGTCGCTCCATGACAGAGAAACGTTATTTTACATTTTTTTCTGAAATACATAACTTACCTTTTTACTTATATTATAGCATACATTTTATTTTTGCGGTAGTATAAAAGAAAAGGAGAGTTTCATGAAAGGTAAAGTTTTTAAATTTGGAGATAACATTTCAACAGACCATATCGCACCGGGCAGATTGTATCACCTGCGTTCTAATCTTCCTGAGTTCGCTAAACACGTACTTGAGGATGCTGATGAAACTTTTGCACAACGAATGAAAAAAGGTGATTTTGTTGTTGCCGGTTCAAATTTTGGTTTAGGCTCTTCAAGAGAACATGCACCGTTAATCATGAAAATCGCAGGTGTTGGTGCTGTTTTTGCAAAGTCTTTTGCAAGAATTTTTTACCGTAACGCAATCAATATCGGCTTACTTGCGATTGAATGCGACACAGATGCCATTGATGATGGTGATGAAATTGAACTTGATATAGAAAGAGGAGTGATTACAGACCTTACAAACGGTGCTATCATTCAAACAGAACCGCTTCCGCCTGTTATGATTAAACTTCTGAAAGACGGCGGGTTGGTTGAGCATATCAAGAAAAATGGTGATTTTAAACTTACAGACTAATTGTTTAATTCCATTTTTTAATATATTAAATACTTAATATATTGAGATTTTGTTAAAAATGTAATAATCTGGACTTAAATACAAGTAACAAATATATAAAAGGGGAGATAAGATGAATATTCAAGAACGTACCGAGAGTATTAACAATGAAGTAAAAAATCTTGCTGATTTCATTCAGACAAATGATTTGGTAAAGAACGACTTCAACGAGTACCTTAGAACTATTGGTGTAAATTCTAATAACAGAATACCTTTGCAGTCGGCTTGCTTTACATACATTCTTGAGCGTAATCTTGGCGAAGATATGAAAAGTATTCCACAATTGTATCTTGAAAATACAAAACGTGTCGGAAAAGATAGAAAGGCTATTATTGAGGCTATCGACAACTCTATTTCTTCTGTTTTTGAAGTAAAAAGAGTTGCAAAACACGGATTTGAATTACTAAATATCGTCAATGAACGCAAATATCTTGTTACTTCATTGATGAAAATGACAGCACTAAGCAATATCGGCTCAGGTAACTTCGTAATCGCAAGAATTGTTAATATAAACGGCGACTACTTCCTTCTAGAAATTTCAGGTGTTTTACCTTCATACAAAAAAAATGAAGCGTATAGATTTGCAGTTGCAAAGATTATTCAGAACCCTGAATTGGTTTACCTTGATAACCCGGAAAAGCAACAGGAAATTGAAGCAGATGTTGCTGAAATTTATGAAAAATTCGTTGACTTTTTCGGCACAACAGAAATTATCACGACAAATAAAAACGCTGACGATTTAATCGGTATGTTTAACGATTTTGCTGAAGACGGCAAAAGAGCAGATTTCAAAAGTCTTGTAGTAGAACCTGAAGAGTATAAATACTTTGATGTGGCTGAGTTTAACAACTCTTACGATAATTTCCTTGAAAACTCGTTAGGCGGTTTTTCATCTCACAAAGAAACTTACGACGTCGGTATTATCTATGACAAAGAGTTAGGGCTGTACGCAATTCCGTTTTACGGCACATTTAACAAGATTTTTGAAGTTAAAGATTATACCAAAATCGTTAACTATGACAGTTGTATAAAATATTTCCTTAACAAGGATAAATATTCTGCAAACCTTATAAGAATGGTTGCCGATAAGCACAAGAACTTCATGGAAATTGTTAACGCTGTTCTTGCGAAAAACTACACCCTTGAAGAATTGTTGAGAAAATACAAACGCAGATACGTTGATAACAAGATTATTTCATCAACTACCGTGTTGTATCGTTCTAATGCCTTTTCAAGAACTTTAGGAATTATTGAAGATAACGAAAATAAACCTAAAATTGATACAACTCAAAAAATCGGACGAAATGATCCATGTCCTTGCGGAAGCGGCAAAAAATACAAAAAATGCTGTGGAGCAAACGTATAAAAATTTATTGAAAGTCAGTTAGATACACAAAATGATTAAGCAGATTAAACTAAAAGATTACATACTAATAGATGAACTCTGTGCAAATTTTGATAACAGATTAAACATTATCACAGGTGAAACCGGTGCAGGGAAGAGTATAATATTAAATGCAATTGACATGGTTTTCTCTGCCCGTGTGTCTAAAGATGTTATAAAAACCGGTTGCGATAAGGCTGTCCTTGAAGTTACCATTGAAAATACAAAGCATGACCTCTCTGAATTTTATGACGAAAACGGAATTGATAATCTGGGGAGTGAAATCATTATCACAAAAGAAATCACTCAAAACGCAGTAAGGTCAAGAATTAACGGGACTCTTGTTAATCAGGAAATCCTAAAAAAACTGAGAACAATGTTTGTCGATATTCATTCTCAGCATCAGACTTACACGTTTTTACAACCACAATATCATATTAATCTTCTTGATGCTTACGCAAAAGACGTTTATGGAAGCATTTTGGCTGATTACAAAGAGAATTTTAAAGAATACAACAATATGTGTTCTGAACTTGAAACCCTCCGTAATGCAGCAACCGCAACGGATTCTCAAATTGATTTCTTGAAGTTTCAGATTAATGAGATTGAAGAGGCAAATATTCAAAATTCTAATGAAGATAACGAGTTAACCCAAGAACTTGAGGTTCTTGAAAATGCCGAGAAACTAAAGGAACTTACCGGCGGTGCTTACTGGGCAATAAATGGAGATGACTGCTCTATTATTGACTGTTTAAACAGAATTAAAGCTGATATTTCAAAAGCCGCAGGATTTGATTCTTCACTTGATGAACTCAGTCAGCAATTTCTTGACGTTTTAGAAAATTTGCGTGATGTTTCTTCAACCTTGCGTGATTACAGCCAGAATTTGGATAATGACACTCAAAGGTTAAATGATATTCAAGAACGATTGTTCCTGCTTGATAAGTTAAAACGAAAATATGGCGGTAGTCTTGACTCTGTCCAACAAAATTACGAGCAATTTGTAAACGAACTTAATTCGATTGAATTTTCAACCCAAAATATTGAAGAACTGCAAATAAAAATCAATGCAAAAAGAGCAGAATTACTCAAAACTGCACAAATAATAAGCGAACACAGAAAAAATTATGCTCAAGTTTTGTCGGTGCTTATTCAGGATAAACTTGCGGTGCTTGAACTTCCAAAGGCTCGTTTTTGCATAAATGTAACAGAAAAAGAACTTTCTCAAAACGGAATTGATAATGTTGAATTTTTGATTTCAACCAATGTTTCGGAAGATTTAAAGCCGCTTGCAAAAGTTGCATCAGGCGGTGAAATTTCAAGAGTAATGCTTGCAATTAAGTCGATTTTTGCTCAAACCGATGATATTGATACCGTTATTTTTGATGAAATTGATACGGGAATTTCAGGTAAAGCGACCCAGAGCGTTGCTGATGAAATAGTTGAACTTAGCAAAACACATCAAATTTTGATTATCACTCACCAGCCGATTATTGCCTCAAAAGCAAATAAACATTTCTACGTAAGGAAACTGCAAGAGGATTCCACAAAAGTCGAAGTCTACGTTTTAACAGGTGACAACAGGGTTAAAGCACTGGCTGAACTTGCCGGCGGAACTATAAATGACCAATCAATTGAGTTTGCGAAATCGCTGCTTAATTCATAAAAATAATTCGATACCGTGATAGTATCGAATAAAAAAGATGATGAATACAACTAAGATAATCAAGTTTCAATATAGTCTTTAAAATGTGTGAATTTATCGTTTTCTCTAAGTTTTGTTATCGCCCCCTCTTCTATCTGTCTGATTCTTTCTTTTGAGTAACCAAGCATACAGCCAAGTTCTGCCAGCGTTTTAGGCTTATCAGTATTTATCCCGAATCTGTTTATAAGAACTTTTTGCTCTCTTTCAGGTAAACTCTTGAGCAAGTGCGGAATTTGTGATTTTAAACTGCATTCTCTCAATTCTGCTTCAGGTGACAAACTGTTTTTATCCTCAATGTAATCCTGCAAGCATAAATCATCCGTAATGTTTGTTTCAAGACTTATCGGCTCTACAATTATTGATTGTTTAATTTTTTCAAGTTTTGCCACACTCAAATCAAGTTTTTCCGCAATCTCTTCATCTGTCGGCTCACGTCCGAAGTTGTTAACCATTTGATTATAAATCCTTTTGTATTTCCTGATTTTGTCAGCCATGTGCACAGGAATTCTTATCGACTTTGAATAATTGGCAATCGACCTGATTATCGACTGTTTAATCCACCATGTCGCATAAGTCGAAAACTTGAAGTTCTTTGAATAATCAAACTTTTCAGCAGCCCTGATTAACCCGATAGAACCTTCCTGTACCAAATCCATGAAGTTTACTCCTTGCCCTATATACTTTTTAGCAATACTTACAACCAGCCTCAAATTAGCCTGAATAAGTTTTCTTTTGGCGATATCGGAATTTTGCTCCTTTATCAGTTTCCCGAGTTTTTGTTCCTCTTCACTTTTTAAAAGTTTAATCTTGCCGATTTCTTTCAAATATGTTTGCAGAGTATCATCCTCTAAAACAATGTTGTTAAAGGTTTTGACTTCTTCGTTATTATATATGGTTTCAAGTTTTTCTTTGTCATTGTAAGTTAATAAACTCATCTCTCCTCCCAGTAATTCCTCGTTCAAAAATATAGACGAAAGAAAATAAAAAAAGTTTCAACATTCCTATTGACATAAAATTTTGTTCTTGGTAATATAAATCTTGTCAGAGAGGTAAATTTGACAAGCCGAAATGGGTGTTTAGCTCAGTTGGTAGAGCGTCTCCCTTACAAGGAGAGGGTCGGGGGTTCAAGTCCCTCAACACCCACCATTTAATCAAAGAGCCGTAAGGCTCTTTTTTTTATGTTGTTACATTTTCCTCAACAAGATGTTAATAATTGCAAAAACACTAGCAAAATAAATTATGTTTTGACTTATAATGCATGTAACTATAGAGAATAGGAGTAGTCATGCAAATTTCAAAGGTTAGTTTTACGTCAAACCCACAAATCAAAAAACAAAACGAGAATAAGCAATCAACGTTGTATAATAAACAAAATTTTATACAAATTGGCGGAATAAATGATTTTATTGCAGGTAGTGCAATAGGTTTCGGGATTTTAGAAAGCAGAGATAAGTTCAAATTATTAACAAAAGAGAAAACTCTTCCTGGAGCGTTAAAAGAACTTGCTAAAAAGCATACAAAACGAAATGTCCTTATAGGACTTGGAATAGGTGCGTTATATGCGATTATTGATATGGCTTTAATGAAGAAATTCAGTCCAAATCTTGAAAAGATGTACGATAAACTTGATGAAATAGAAAAATCAAAGAAAACTGAGGATAAAGTATAAATATATCAAAAATATTATGTACAAAAATTTTTGTTTGATATAAAATTTAGATATCAAAATATTATTTGGTATCTATTTCGGGATGTAGCGCAGCTTGGTAGCGCACTTCGTTCGGGACGAAGGGGTCGCAGGTTCAAATCCTGTCATCCCGACCATTTAAAGGACTTGAAAGTGTCCTTTTTTTTGTGGATGCACCACTCGGGAAGGGATGGAATTGTGCAAATATCCCATCAGAGAAAAAACTGAACCCTCACCCCAACCCTTTCCAATTGGGTGAGGGTAAAGAACAATCACTCCTTCCATATACTGAGTGAAGATTGGGATGGGTGACAATTTTTGCCCTGAACAAAACTAAACTAAATTCCCTTGCACCTTTCAACACAATAAAAAAGGTTCCCGAGTGAGAACCTTTTTATAATAATTTGATATCCTGAATTAGACATCATAATTGATTTTGTCAGCCTTTGCGTATGCTTCCAATACGATGTTTTTGGTTTGTGATTCAATTTTTGCCGCATCTTCATATTTTTGATCAATTTTGCCTTTTTTATTTGCCCAGGTCATCAATGTATCAATTGCATAAAAACCTGCGGCAATACTAAGTCCTACAACCCCTGCTTTTGTCGGATTTTTCAACACTTTTTCTGCAACAGTGTTTACTTTTAATGCTTTTAGAAATTTACCGATACCCTGACCTAACACTTTCGGCATTTTTGCGATAACTTGTGCCATCTTAGTTGCCGGTTTCGCATGTTTGATATATGCAGCCCCCGCTAGTGCTGCTACAGGAACAGCCATTTTTACACTTGTTTTTGTATCATTTTTAACGTGTTCTTTTGCACAATCAAAACGATTTGTCATGCTCCCCTTATTTTTATCCAACATTGTTGACATACCGTGAGCCAAAATTCCTGTACCTGTTAAAATCATACTATTACCACCTTCCTATGGATTTAATCCATAATTAAATATTACCTACTCCTATATAAAGTATTTTTCTTAGTAAAAATTGCTAAATGGTTAGTAGGAAAATATTTTTTTCTTTATATTGGCAGGTTTTAGCCCTTTACAAATCTTAATATTCTTCAATCGAGATTGCATTAACAGGGCAGGTAATTGCTGCATCAAGGCATAGATCTTCAAAATACTCTATTCTATCAGGGTTAACAATGGCTTTATTTTCGGCTATTTCAAACACTTCGGGGCTAATAATTGCACACGCACCGCACCCAACACATAAATCTAATATTCGTATATTCATAAAAAATCCTCCATATCAAAGTAATTATGGAAGATTTTTTGAATTATTTTATCGGCTTGATATATATCACAACGACTAATCTTCGTTTGTGATAATCTGTGCACCATGGTTTTCTATCGAAAGTGTTCTTATTTCGCACTTAATGTTTTGGTCTGCCCAAGAGTCTTTGACAACACTTCTGATTTTTTCGATGTTGTTTTTCTCAGAAATTATTAAAATCGAAGAGCCGGCACCGCTTAAGACACAGCCTAAAACATTGTCAAAGTGTTTCAGGTTATCAATTATAGAATTAAGCCCCGGAACGAGTTTCATTCTGTACGGTTGATGTAATTTATCTTGAAGAGCCAATTTCATCAACTCTGAATCTTTTGTATGGACAGCTTGGACAAACATAGCAAGTCTTTTTGCGTTAAAAACAGCATCAGCCATCGGAACTTCAGCAGGTAAAACAGATCTTGCAATATCAGTTGATAATTCAAAATCAGGAATACAAACCGTTACAGCCCATTCTTCAGGCCAATCAAGTTTACGATAAACGACACTGCCATCATCTTCTTGTGATGAAATTACAAGCCCGCCAACGATTGCAGGGGTAATATTATCAGGATGTCCCTCAATTTCACACGCAATTGATAACAAAGCCAACTCATCCGCAGGTCTGCCAAGCAGTTCGTTAGCAGCAAACAATGCTCCGACAATAACCGAAGAACTGCTTCCTAATCCTCTTGCTACAGGGATATTTGAATGTATATTTATCCTAAGTTCCGCAGGTGATTGACCAATCATATTGTAAAGCAATTCAACCGCTTTATATACGATACTGTTATTATCAAGCGGAATATGTTCAAGTGAAGACTGTTCAACGATATCGCTATCTGCAAAAACGTTAATCTCAACACCTGTACCGGGGAGAACCGTTTCTTCTATGGTAATTGTGTTATATATTGGAAGTGCCATACCCAGACAATCAAATCCGGGGCCGAGATTAGCCGTTGTTGCAGGCACTTTTACTGTTACTTTCATATTTTAATACCTTTCCGATTATATTATACCAGAAACACAGAAAATGGCTTATTATAAGAAATTTGAAATATTTGCATTTTTAGGTAAAAATGGGCTAAAGTAAGACTATGTATGACTTTCACCCATATTTTACAAAAGACGGTTCTGTAGGGCTGTACAGCCCAAAGTTTAATGATATTTACCACAGTGCAACCGGTGCATTAACAGAAGCCTGCGAAAAGT
Organism: uncultured bacterium; assembly: GCA_945833895.1. Lineage (GTDB taxonomy): Bacteria > Cyanobacteriota > Vampirovibrionia > Gastranaerophilales > Gastranaerophilaceae > Zag111. The sequence goes on along the minus strand of CAMAGQ010000001.1, from coordinate 22,088 downwards.
TTGTGCTACCTGCAAATATCGATTATCTTTTGCAAACTAAAAATGAAATAAAAGTTCTGGACATTTGTTACGGAATCGGATACAACACAAAATCTTTTTTGAAAAATATTTTAGAAAAATTAGCTCCAAAAATTTCACCAAATACAGATTACTACGCCCAGATATATACCAATAATAATTTTTGTTATCAGACAGATAGTATCGCTCAGATACATACCAATAAAAGCACCTCAAAAACAGAAGAGTATATCGGCGAGATAGATACTTATAACGCATTGCGTAAAATTTCTGTAACAGCAGTTGATAATGATAAAATTTTGATATTTTTATCTCCGTTTATAAAAACTGGGGAAAAAGATTACAAAAAATATAATTCTTCTATTCATTACGAAAAAATACACAAGTATCTTGATAACCCGATACAACCCGAGATAATAAAAATTGATAATGAGATAAATTTGATTTTACTTGCCAAAATATTGATAAAATATTCAGAAGAAATTCAAAAATCCGAGATTTGGGAGATTTTATCTAACCCGATTTTTGAGCCGTTTTTTGAAGAAGAAATCAGGCGAATTTTCGAAAGTTATATAAAATCAGAGGGTAATTACACCCCTTCTGAGGACTTGTACGCCTTCTTACATAATATATATTATCACCATGTATCTGACAGTTACAAAACAGCCGTAGAAGCCCTTAAAACACCGGATGTCGATTTAGACTTCCATATAGACGATGCTCGAAATGTTATCAAACATGATAAAAATAGGTATAATTTGATATTTTTGGATGCTTTTACGCCTTCAAAGTGTCCTTGTCTTTGGTCGTATGAATTTTTCAAGGAACTTTTTAACCACCTTGAACAAGACGGAATGCTTTTAACATATTCTTCCTCGGCTTCAGTCAGGGGCGGAATGATTGAAGCAGGATTTGCGATAGGCAATATTTTTTCAGAACGGGAAAACAAGTTTTTCGGAACTGTTGCGGTTAAAGATAAATCACTTATAAAACATCCCCTCTCAGAATTCGATTTAGGGCTGTTAAAAACTCGTGCGGGTATATTTTATCGTGACCCGAATTTAACGTGGCAAAATGAGGCGATTATCGAGGCAAGAAATTCAGAGGTAAAAAACTCAATAAGAATGTCAACTTCCCAATACCGGAAAGGACACGGGTAAATTTTTTTTTTGGGGGGGTAAATGCTGTTACCAATTGCCTCAAGGCTCGTTAGGTACTGCCATTCTGAGGACAAATGATGTACTAATTGCCTCAAAGTCCATCAGGCAATGTCATTCTGAGGGTGACAATTATTTTTTGCCCGAAAAATCTTATTTGAGACAGTTTCTTCGCACTCTGTAAAAATACCCTAAACCTTCATCAATACTTTGCTCAGAATGACGGTATCCAATACATTTACCCCCGAGGAATCCATATAAATAAAACTCTTTCGCTGCCGCTCAAGATGACATCATTTATCGGTATATATCTAATAGTAGTAATGTTTAAGAATTGTCATTTTTTCTAATTTTTTCAACACAATATCATACCATAGAAGATTAGCAAACAATTTTGCATCATTAAAATCTAGTGAGCCACGCCGCATAATATGAAATATCTGCACTAGCATAACTATATTATGGCAATTTGTAATAAATTTGACCGAATTAAAATAATTATTTATACTAAAGGGGCATAAGGAGTATTTATGAAAAAAATATATGATATAGTAATTATTGGCGGCGGTACTGCCGGTTGTGCTGCGGCATACATAAGCGGTAAGTTAGGGCTTAAAACACTTTTGATTGAACGTAATTCATTCCTTGGCGGTGCGATTACCTCTAATCTTGTTATCCCTGTGATGAAAACAGGCAACAACCTCATAAATACTGCCTTTTACAAAACTCTTGCAATGAAATTGAGCGAAATTGGTGCTCAAGTAACATATCAGGACAATATCGGCTGGTTTAATCCCGAACTTGCTAAAATAGTTCTGGACAAAATGATGCTTGAGGCAAATGTCGATGTTCGACTAAATACCGAAGTTACAAACGTTAAACTAAGCGGTTCAGAGATTGTTAAGTTAAACATCAACTCTACTACATTATCGTCATATAACTATTCGATATATAGTGATAATAATTCTATTTCTTTCGATAATGTTTTATCGGTATGTATCGGAGCGAAGTATGTTGTAGATGCGACAGGCAATGCTGATTTTTGCAAAAAAATTAATTGCCAAATGATTGAAGATTCAAACGAATATCAGCCTATGAGTTTGAGATTTTTAATGAGCGGGGTTAATGTTCAATTCTTAGGCGATTGGTTGACTGAAATCGACAAAAACCGAGAGGTTACAACGTTTGAGATTATAAACAATACTCCGCATCTGTCGACAGCTTACACGTGGGACAGTAATACGAAATGGGCGTTAGCACCTATATTTGACAAGGCTGTAGAAGCAGGCGACCTGAAAGACGAGGACAGAAACTATTTTCAGATATTCACAGTTGCGGGAATGCCTAATACTATTGCGTTTAACTGTCCGAGAATAGTCGAAAACCTTAACCCTAATATGACACAAGATACTACAAAAGCCCTAATTGAAGGCAGAGCAGTCATTTACAGAATGTCAGAATTTTGCAAAAAATATATTCCAGGCTTTGAAAAAGCTTTCATCTCAAATATTTCTGATGAAATAGGCATAAGAGTTTCAAACAGAGTAAAAGGGAAATATGTTTATACAATAGACGATTTACGCTCGGGCAAAAAGTTTGATAATCCTGCATTAGTATCAAATTATCCCGTTGATGTTCATTCTAAGGACAAAAACAGTTCCACGTTTGAAATTGACGGTGAATACCAGTTACCGATAGAAAGTCTGATGTCAGCTGATTATGACAATTTATTTATTGTTGGAAGGTGCTTGTCGGCTGATTACATGGCTCAAGGAGCGTTGAGAGTTCAGGCAAACTGTTTTGCAATGGGCGAAGCAGTCGCAAGATACGTTCATAACACGATTAACAGCCAAGTTTAGCACATAATAAATTCATCGCATCAAGTAGCGGATCAATTGTCGGCGAAAACGGCGGAGAATAAGTAAAATCGTTATTTGCAAATTCTCTCACTGTCAATCTGCCTGTCAAAGCTCCCGCCAGTGCGTTTATCCTTTTATCCGCACCAATAGAACCGACGGCTTGCCCGCCTAAAAGCAGCCCCGTAACCTTATCTGCAACGACTTTCAATGTAAAATCACCAACTTCAGGCATATAAGCAACCATATCATTTTTATTAACAGTCACAGAAATCGGTGTGTAGCCAAAGTTTTGGGCTTCTCTTTCAGTAAACCCTGTCATTGACATTGTTGTATTAAGACATCTTGTAACAGCAGACCCTAAAACACCTTCAAATACAGTATAAATTCCTGCCGCGTTCATTGCCGCACATCGACCTTCTTTATTTGCAGTTGAACCAAGAGGAACCCAGACTGACTGACCGTTTATCAAATGCGGCTCTTCGCAACAATCCCCGCAAGCAAAGACATTCACGGCAGAAGTTTGCATAAGTTTATTAACCTTAATCGCTCCTGATTTTCCGATTATCAATCCTGCTTCTCGTGCGATTTCTGTATTTGGAACAACACCTGCACACAACACGACAAAATCCGTTTCAATTTCCCTGCCTGTCGATGTTATAACCTTGCTTGCGTTTTCGCCTTCTCCTGCAAATTCCACAATACTTTCATCCGTGATAAGTTTAAAAGACCGATTTTCAATACTTTCAAGTCTGTCACGTATAATTTTTGACATATCCTCGTCAAATGCAGGCATTAGTCTGTTTTTACGCTCAATAAGAGTAACCTCTAAACCGTTTTGAACAAATGCCTCAAGTAATTCAAGCCCGATAAAACCGCTTCCTGCAATTACAACCTTTTTGCTTTCAAGCATTTTATTTCGGATTTTTATACCATCTTCAATTTTACGCAGAATATAAATGTTTGTATAGTCGTGAACTCCCTTAACCTCCGGGATAAACGGTCTTGCACCCGTTGCAATAATCAATCTGTCATAAGGCACATAAAAATCGTTAAAATTGTTATTCACAGTTATATTTTTTGATTTTAAGTCGATTTTTGTAACTTTGTGCTGTAAATAAACATCAATGCCTGATTTTTTAAACTCTTCAACAGACCGAACAAGAAGCATTGTATAATCTTTGAAATTTCCTTGTATATAATAGGGTAAACCGCACGAAGAGTAAGAAACGTGGGTATCATCAGTAAAAATTTTCACGCTCGCATCGGGCAATAATCGTTTAATTTTTGCGGCAGCCTTTGCTCCTGCAGCAACTCCGCCAATAATAACTATATTCATAGTTAAATATTATGACCGATTATCAAAAATTTGCATTAGTCGTGTTTCTAATTTGCACTGTAGGTATTCAATATCATTGTTTTCATCAAATCGCAGTAAACATCATTATTGTTAACAGACTCTTCTGCTTTTTCGACTAATTCTTTCAAATCCGCTATCAACTGTTTACATTTTAGTTCTTCATACATAATCTATACACACCCCGTGTTTTGAGTAGTTACAGATATATATACGGATTAGTTTTCAAATAACTTTAACAAAATAAGACATTTATTAAGAGATATTACACATAAATATATTTACCCCTAGTCAATTTCGTTATAGACAATTTTCTTTCTGAATTTCCATTGGATAAGTGTTAACACTAAAATAATCGCAAAAAGAATGTAAGCAATTGCACTTGCTTTTCCGACATTAAAATACTCAAACGCATTTTGATAAATCGAATATACAAGGACATTTGTACTGTTAAACGGTCCGCCTTGTGTCATAAGATAAATCAAATCAAAAACCTGAAAAGAACTTATTGCCGTTATAATTACTACAAAAAATATAGTCGGAGAAAGTACGGGAATTGTTACGTTTTTGAATATCTGAAAAGAATTTGCCCCGTCAATTTTTGCAGCCTCAAACAGACTGTTTGAAATTGTCGAAAGTGAAGATAAAAAGATTATCATATTATATCCGATGAGTTTCCAGACAGAAACAATTATCAATGCTGGCATGGCAAATCTTGTGTCGTAAAGCCAATTTATATGGATATGGAAAAATTGATTAAGTAAGCCGATATTCGGGTCAAAAATCCAGCCCCAAACTATTCCGATTACTACCATCGGGGTTATGAACGGCAGAAAGTACGCGGTTTTGAAAAACTCACTTCCTCTGATTTTTGAATTAAGAATAGCAGCAAGCACAAGCGGTATAATTACACCCAAAACCGAAGTCGCTACGGCGAAAACTACAGTATTTAAAAGAATTTGTTTAAAGACGGAATCATTGAGCAGGTTTTTGTAGTTTTCTAACCCAACAAAACTTATCGGGTTAAGTAAATCCCATTTTGTAAAACTCAACCCAAAAGAACAAATCACAGGAATTATTATAAATATTAAAGTTCCCAACACAGCAGGCAGAATAAAGATTACCCCTGCATAATTCTGATTATCAAATAACTTATTAAATAACTTGTTCATGATATGATTTAATTATAGTCTAAATATTAGGAGAAGTGAATTATGCAGAAATATGAACACGCATTTGGTAAAAACGACATCAGAGGGATTTATCAGGAAGATATAACAGAAGAATTATTTTATAACATCGGAAGGGGTTACACAATCTGGCTTGAAAAACAGACAGGAAAACAGGCAAAAGACCTCAAAATCAGTGTTTGTATGGATGCCAGACTTCATTCACCAAGCCTTAAAAAAGCATTAATCAACGGGCTTTGCTCTGTTAATGTCGGATATATTGAAGATTTAGGACTTGCACCGACCCCAATCGGGTACTATTCGGAATTTGCCCATAACCTTGACGGGGCAATGATTATAACCGCAAGTCACAACCCTAGCGAGTATAACGGTTTGAAAATGACCTTTAACCGTCAAACTCTTAACGAAGCAAAAATCAAAGAAGTTAAGGAAGATACTTTTGCAAATTGGACACAACTTCCTGAAAACTTGAGCGATTACGATTTTTCAACTAAAATTATTGATGAATACATCACAGAACAGGTTAAAACATTTGGTAATATCGGTGAAGGAATTACCGTTGTTGTCGACAGTGCAAACGCAACAGGCGGAATTGTCGGGCCTCAACTATACAAACAACTTGGCTGTAAGGTTATTGAATTATTCTCAGAACCTGACGGAAGATTTCCGAATCACCACCCAAATCCGAGCGTATTATCAACCCTTGAAACACTTTCTAAAACCGTAGTTGAAAACGGTGCAGATTTAGGAATTGCATACGATGGCGACAGTGATAGAATTGGTGTGGTTGATTCTCAAGGAAAACCGCTGACAGGCGACAAATTGCTCCTAATTTACGCTATGGATATTATCGGTCAAAAACCGACAGTAGTTTCCGAGGTTAAATGTTCTCAGGTGCTTTACGACACAATCAACAAATCCGGCGGAAACGCTGTAATGTGTAAAACAGGTCATGGCTACATTAAGGACAAAATGAAAGAAACAAAAGCCGTACTGGGCGGTGAAATGAGCGGTCATACTTTCTTCAAAGACAGATATTACGGGTTTGATGATGCAATTTATGCGGGATGCCGAATGATTGAAATTGTTGCAAAAACTAAAAAACTTAACCCTAATTTCAAACTTGAAAACATGTTAGAACCGTTCAACCAAGTATTTACAAGCGACGAAGTAAGATTTCCTTGTCCAAACCATCTAAAAAAAGAAGTTCTTGAAGCGATGAAAACTGAAGTTAAAAACAACCCTGCTATGTTTGGCTCAGAAATAAAAGAAATCGTCACTTTAGACGGCATGAGAATAGTTTTTGACGGCGGTTTTGCACTAATCAGACAGAGCAACACAGAACCTGTGTTTACACTCAGATTTGAAGCATTAACAAAAGATGAGTGCGAACGTTTCAAAAACACAATGACATCATTCCTTGATGATTGTGTTAAGGCTAAAGCATAACCTTGCAATGCCTAACCCCACGGGTGAATTAAAAACTTAATCGCACGACCTTGAATATGTTCATTCATAGCAAATTCTACCTTTTCAAGCGGCAGAGTGTCAGTTATGAGTTTTTCGACCTCAACATCACCTGAGGCAATATATTCAAGTGCTTTTCTGAAATACTGCGGAGTATGGTGAAAAACACTCATCAACTTTAAATCTCCGTAGTGCATTTTTGTTGTGTCAAAAGTAACCTTAGAACCTGATTTACAGCCGCCAAAGAAGTGAACAGTTCCACCGGGTCTTACACAATCAAAAATCTGTTCCCAAATTTCAGGCAGTCCAACGCATTCAATCGCCACATCAAGCCCTTTGCCTTCTTCTGAAAACTCTTTGAAAATCTTCACAGGAGCAGGATATTTTTTCAAATCAATTATTTCATCTGCGTGAGCAAATTCATCAGCCATTTTCAACTTAATCGGATTTCGTCCTGCTACAATAACTTTTGCTCCCATAAGTTTAGCGATACGTGCAAACATCAATCCTATCGGTCCAATGCCGATAATTCCGACGGTATCACCCGCTTTTATGCCCGTTCTTTCTGCACCGTGAACAACATTTGCCAAAGGTTCACAAAACGCAGCCTTATCAAAACTCAAATCATCAGGCAATATAAGCATGTTCTTTTTAACAATTCTTGCAGGCACTGTAATATATTGAGCATAAGCACCGTTAAGCAAATTAAGGTTTTCGCACAAATTATACTCACCTTTTTTGCAGTAAAAACACTCACCGCAAGGTGCAGAATTTGCCGCAACAACTCTATCGCCTTTTTGGAAGTTTTCAACACCTCGTCCGACATTTTCAACAATTCCCGAAAATTCATGTCCAAAGCCTGACGGAATTTCTTTTATCAACACAGGATGACCTCGCCTGTAGGTTTTTACGTCAGTTCCGCAAGTCAACGCCGACATGATTTTGACGGTAACTTCACCCGCTTCGGGCGGTTTAACCGTTACTTCTTCAAATCTTATGTCTTTTGGTCCGTAATACTGTATTGATTTCATTTTTACCATTATTTTTTATCCTTAATTTCAATAAGTTTTGCTTTAACATCTTCAAATATACTTTTCCACTTTCCAAACTCTTTTTGCCTAAATACCGTAACACAATCGTACCAGTCACATTTACTTAAATCTGTATGCCAACGCCAGTTATAAACATAAGGCAAAAGGACAAAAGAAGTCTTATTCATTGCACCTGCAAGGTGAATTAGTGAACTGTCATTTGAAATTATCAAGTCCATATTCTCAATAGCACCGGCAGTATCGGAAAAATCTGAAAAAGTTTCACCTAAATTTACTATATCGTATTTTTCTTTAATTTTATCAATTTCTTCTGAACCTTCAAAAGTTTGGAACGAATAAAATTGAGTGTTCGGAATTTCAAAAAGAGTAAAGAAATCTTCTACCTGCAAAACTCTTTCAAGGTCATAATGCGTGTTTCCCTGCCATTTTATACCGATTTTGAATTTGTCATTGCTGCAATATTTTTCCTTGTAGCAGCGGACTTTTTCCGCATTCGCTTTGAGATACCCGCAGTCGTGACTTACAAAAACACTGTCACCTTCTAACTGCAAGACATTCGGAATGCTCAAAAACGGCAGATGGTAATCGAAATACATTTGTTTTTTATAGTCGTAATTTTCTATAATCTCCGCCCCGTAAGAGTTTTCACGAAACAACGGAAGCAGTTCTCTTTGCGGTTTAATTATAAGTTTTTTGCACATTGAGGTCAATATCGGCACATATCTGTAAAACATCAGCAAGTCGCCAAAACCCGCCTCATAATATGTAAACAGCACCTTATCTTTAAGACTTTCACCTTTCCACTCGGGTTTTTCCTTCATCAATTCAGGATAAAGTTTCTCTTGCGAAAGTATGGCACTTTTTTTACAAAACCTTGATTCAAAGGCTTTCAAACCGTTTTTATAATCTTTAACCTGCATATACGCTAACCCGAGAAAATACGTCGTTTCCCAGTCGTTAGGTTTTATCTCAAGAACTTTTTTATAGCACTCAATCGCTTTATGCGGGTCATTATCGTTAAATGCAAGGTAAGCAAGGTTATAGTATGATTCATAACCGTTTGGATTAAGTTCTAAAGCCTTTTCGTAAGCCCTTTTTGCCTTATTCCAGAAGTGTGCGTTTTTATATGCCATTGCAAGATTAAAAAGGTTTTCATAAGTGTTATGTAACTTTAAAATATCCTCATAAAGTGCAATTGATGTGGTAAAGTCGCCTTTTTCAAGGTACAATTTTGCTAGATTTTCAAGATAATACACCCTAGGCTCAAGCGAAATTGCCTTTTTTATACAAGTTTCGGCTTCTAAAAAGTTATTCTGCTGAAAATGTACAACTCCTAATAAATCCCAAACTTCTGCGTTGTTCGGTTCTGTTTTAAGAATTTCCATATACAAATCGCAAGCACCCGATAAATCACCCGATTTATGAACCTCAAAAGCCTTATTAAATTTTTCCGAACACTGTTCCATACTGCCCTACTTCTTGATTATACATTTATTCCAAGAATTGTAAATATATGATTGATGTTGAAAATGTTATTTTGAATAACTATTCCGATCAGAGAACTTATTACAACAAGAAATGCAATAATAATTGCCGTATCTTTTTTGTCGTTGTTACGTGTTAACAGTATCAATAGCCCCAAACCGCCTGCCGAAGATAATCCTGCGATGAGCGAACCAAAACTGATTGTATGTTTTAAATACAACAAAGTCAGCACAACAGAAATTGCACAATTAGGAATTAACCCAAGAATTGAAGCAAAAAACGGCTGTAACGGCGAATTTATCAGACAGTATTTTGCAAGATTTTCTTCTGTTCCCGCTATTGATAGAACATATCCCAACACAATTGATACTATTAAAATAAATGCAAAGATATTCAGAGTATGTTTTATCGGATGAATCCACAAATCTTTTGCATTTGGAGTTTCCGCAATATCATGGTGGCAGCAGCCTTTTTCGTGTAATTGAACATCAGCCTTATTCAATTGAGCAGGTTCATTCGCTTTATAATTAAACAACAAATCAACCAGATACCCTGCAGTTATTGCCACAAGAACCTTTATAACAATAATTGGTAATACAAGATATGCTTTAGCTGGTTCTGATATGATTATCGGAATAGCCTCATCAGAAGTCGCAAGATAAACAGAAAGCAACGTTCCGCGGCTTAAAATACGTCTTGTGTACAGGGTACTTGCAATGACCGAAAATCCGCACTGAGGAATTGATGCAAACAAACTTCCGAATAACGGCCCGATTTTTTTCATGAAAAATACAAACAGATGCTTTTTCTTTGTAAAATATATTTCTATCCATTCGATGAAAACAAACATCAGGAATAAAAACGGCAGAAGGTTTAAACTGTCAATCAAAGCATCCTTCAAAAAATCAGGCAAAAAAGTTATCGGCTCAATAATATATTCCGGTAACGAAAATATAAATTTAAACGGTGAAAGTATTACATCAAAATTCATAACCAAACTCTTTCTTAATTAGTTGCGAATAACGGCACAACAGGGACAGGCAGTTTTATCGCCGTCAATCCGACGACAAAAGCGACTGCAAACAAGATTAACGTTATAACCAAATTATCAACATTTTTTTTGCTTTTAGTTACCAGAGCAAGCAAACCGACACCCGTTGTAGACGTAAGCCCCGCAAGTAATCCAGCAAAACTTATTGCACCTTTAACGTAAGCAACTGCCAAAAATACAGAAGCCGCACAACTCGGTATTAAACCAAATACTGCACAGCAAAAAATTTGTAAAGGTGAGTTATACATCAAAAAAGCAGAAAGATTTTCAGAACTTCCAAAATAGTTTACTGCAGAATAGTAAATTGATAATGCCAGAGCCGTAAAAAACAGAATATTGACGGTATGAGTGGCAGGATGCCCCCAGCCGACTTCTACCTCTTTATAAGAATTTAATTTATGGTGACAGCACGCAGTTTCATTCAAGTCGATATTAACGGCGTTAACTTCTTCTGTCGGCTTTTTCATGAAAATTATTGCGGAATCAACGATAACCCAAACAATTAACCCGAGAACAATTTTTATAATAATCAACGGAATTAACACCTTTGTTTTTTCTAAGTCCATAAACAAAAGCGGGTAAGCTTCATCCGAGGTTGCAATCAAAAAAGCCATCAATGTACCGCGTGTAATAAGTTTTCTTGAATAATAAGTGCTTGCGATAACCGAAAAACCGCATTCGGGCAGTGTAGAAATCACAACACCGAAAAACGCTCCGAATTTTCTGAATAATTTTATCAGAATATTTATATGAGCCATGAAAAATCGTTCAAGAAGTTCTATGGCAAAATAGAGGAAAAACAGCGGAATAACAAAATATAAACTCTCAATAAGTGCCTGTTTAATATAATCAGGCAAAACTGTTATTTGCTCTATTAAAAATTTAGGAACCCCAAGTATATCCTGGAATTGCGGTAAAAACTGTTCCATTATTCTTCCCTATATATTGTCTGCTATAAATAAATTTTACCACAATTTTACCAACAAGCCCGAGATTTAAAATTATTTTACAAATTGAAGAATTTCAAATTTTATTCTATACTGAGGATACTATGAAAAATATAAGACAAACTAACATAAATATTCACAGAGATGCTTGGGTAGAGATAAATGTTTCAAACCTTGAAAACAACATTAGAGAGATTAAATCAAAGATACCGCAGGGTATAAAACTTCTTGGAGTTGTAAAAGCGGATGCCTACGGGCATGGTGCGGTTATGCTTGCTCCGACAATTCTTGCATCAGGAATTGACATGCTAGGCGTTGCATCAATTGATGAAGGTGTTGATTTGCGAAATGCCAACATAAATTGCGAAATTCTCGTACTTGGTGCAGTTCCTGTTTGGGCAGTTGAAAGTGCCGTTAAGAACAATTTAAGTATTGCTATTTTTTCTAAAGAACATATTAAAGCATGCGAACAGGCTTATCAAAGAACAGGAATAAAGCCTAAAGTTCACGTAAAACTTGATACCGGCATGAATAGAATTGGGGTCAGAGTTGAAGATGCCGTTGAATTTATAAAAGAAGTTCAAAGTTCTAAAAACATTGATTTACAGGGAATTTTCACCCACCTTGCAGCAGCGGAAGAACTTGACAAAACTCAAGAACAGATTAATAAATGGAACAGCGTTATTGAAAACAGCAACACAGAGGGCTTGTTGTTGCATATTTTAAATACCGCTGGCAGTATTTGTTTTGATGTTCCAAATTCAAATATGCGAAGAATAGGGATTTCTTTGTACGGTTTATACCCTGATTTTCCTGAAATTGACTTTAATAAGCCAAATTTAAAGCAACTTATTTCACTAAAAGGCAGGATTGTAAATATTCACACAGCAAGAAACGGCGAGGGTGTAAGTTATTGTCATACCTTCACCGCAAAAGGCGACAGAAAAATTGCAACAATTCCAATCGGATATGCTGACGGTGTGCCAAGACTTCTTTCTAACAAGATTAAGGGAGTTGTAAACGGTGTTGAAGTTCCGCAAGTCGGCAATATTACAATGGATCAGATGATGTTTGATGTTACCGATGCAAAGGTTGACGTCGGCGACATTCTTACTCTGCTTGATGAAAAGCATTCGATTGATGTTTGGGCAAAACTTTTAAATACAATAAATTATGAACTCACCTGCCGTCTAAAAGTAAGACTACCACGAGTTTATACAAGATAAAAAGGAAATTATGGAAGAATTTGATTTAGGAATTGTCGGAGGAGGGCCTGCCGGATATACAGCAGCACTACATGCCGCATCAATAGGACAAAAGGTTGTTTTATTCGAAAAAGATGAAATCGGCGGAGTATGCCTTAACAAAGGCTGCATTCCGACTAAAGCCATCCTGCATTCCTCTGAAATATACAAACAAATTAAAAACAGCGAAGAGTTAGGAATTTCGGTAACTGACGTAAAACTTGACTACAAAAAAGTCGTTTTAAGGAAAAATCAAATTATCGAAAAGTTGCGTAAAGGTATAGAATTAGCACTAAAAAATGTCGGAGTTACCGTTGTAAAATCTGAGGCAACCATTTCTACAAACAATGAAATTTCCGCAAACAATGAAACTTACAACTGCAAAAAGATTATTTGTGCAACAGGTTCAAGTCCAAGAGTAATCAAAGGATTGGAGTTTGACGGGAAATTTTTGATATCCTCTGATGATATTTTAAACCTCGAAGAACTGCCTAAAAGCATTTTAATTGTCGGCTCAGGAGCAATTGGACTTGAATGGGCAAGAATTATGTCAAATTTTGGGGTAAACACAACTGTTGTCGAACTTGCACCACATCTGCTTCCGCTTGCTGATGTTGAGGTTTCAAAACGGATTGAAAGAATTTTTAAGACCGCAAAAATCCCATTCTACACAAATACATCTGTAAAAAATATTGAAGGGAAACAGGTTACACTATCAAACGACAGCGTTTTGAATGTCGATAAAATACTTGTTGCAACAGGCAGAACACCTAACTTAAAACAAGAAAAAATTGACGGGGTTGAATATTTGGGCGATGTTGCAGGCGAAATTCAACTTGCACATTTTGCAATAAAACAAGCACTTGAATCAGTTGAAAATATTCCGTTCCGAAAAGACTTTACACCTTCTGTTATCTACGGCACACCTGAAATTGCCTGGGTTGGGAAACGTGAACAGGATTTAGGGGCAGGTTCTTATCAAAAATCGGTAACGCTTATTTCTTCTCTTGGAAAGGCTCACTGTGACAATGAAACAGACGGTTTTATTAAGATATTATCACAAGAAGACAGAATTGCAGGAGTTCACATTGTGTCAAAAGAAGCATCAGCACTCTTGCAGCAGGTACTTATCGCAATGCAGAACGATATCAGCGTAACAAAGCTAAAAGAAGTTTGTTTCGCTCATCCGACATACTCTGAGGGAATTTTTGAAGGTTTGTTCAAATTAAATTAAAACAATAGGATAATTGAACAGAAAATCTGATTAAAATAAAATTAAACCATGACAGAAAATATATTAGAAGTTAAAAATTTAGAAGTTATTTATCAGTCAAAAAAGAATATTTTTGGCGGATTAAAAACTGTTCATGCGGTTAATGACGTGACTTTCTCTGTTAAAAAGGGAGAAATATTAGCAATAGCGGGCGAATCAGGATGCGGCAAATCAACACTTGCCAAAGCGATTATGAAACTTATCCAAACTGAGAACGGAGAAATTTTCCTGCACGGGCAAGATATCTTAAAACTTACAAAAAAATCTGATTTAAAAGATTTTTACAAAAAAGTTCAAATGATTTTCCAAAATCCGTACGCAAGCCTTAATCCAAAAATGAAAATCTGTAAAATTTTGAGTGAACCGCTTGAAATTAACACAAATTTAGGCAAAAAAAATATTGATAAGATAGTTCTTGAAAAAATTCACAGCGTCGGCTTGAGTGAGAATGCGTTAAATCTTTATCCACACGAGTTTTCAGGCGGACAAAGACAGCGTATTGCAATAGCACGCTCTCTTGTTCTTGAACCCCAAATTATCATTGCTGATGAGCCTGTCAGTGCGTTAGATGTGAGTATTCAGGCTCAAATTATCAACCTGCTTAAACAGTTAAAAGATGAGTATAATTTAACAATTTTATTTATTTCTCACGATTTAGGTGTTATAAAATATATTTCAGACAAAATTGCCATAATGTACCTTGGTGAAATTGTTGAATACGGCATAACCGAAGATATATTCAACTGTCCAAAACACCCATATACAAAGGCTTTATTAAGTTCAGCACCGGAGATTAGTAATGAAACACGAAAAGAAAAATTTCAACTGATTGGTGAACTTCCGTCACCTGAAAACCCGCCGTCAGGCTGCAAATTTCATACCAGATGCCCTTATGCCTTTGACAGGTGCAAAATAGAAAGTCCTCAAAATATTAATATTTCTGATAACCATATTTGTAAATGTTTTTTATATAACTAGCAAAAAATTTCTTTCAGATGTTTTGTGGATAAATACGAAAGGAATAGTTCAATATGGTAGTATTTAAAATCAACGGTGCAAAAACATTTTTACCCCTAAAAGTTGCACGCGGAACAGCAGAAAGACGTTTAGAACGTGCAAGAGAATTGAACGATAAATTTTATAATACTTTGACAAGCAGTTTTACAGACGGAGTAATTACAAAAACAAAATTCATCCGTCAGATACAAAAAACAGCGGGAACACATTTCAGAATAATTTACGGAGACAGTTATCAAGATACAACAAAGAACGTTACACATTTAGTCGATGAAACAGCGACATGTATGGGCTACAATTTCACATTCAGGAAAAACATCAATCTTGATAACAAACTCAAAGATAATAATATTATGAAATTGTTAAATATTTCATTGCAATATTTTCATGAAATATTAAGTCCAAAATTTTTTAGACGTGAAATTACCATGCTAAATAAAGGTATGGATGTAGACACAATTAATGACTTTTTCGTTAATAGAATTGATGTAAAAGGCAAATTGGATAAAAAGGCACTTAAACAATTTTTAAAACCTTTTTCTACTGACGATAAAATCGACACTTTACAACTATTCAGATACAATTTGATAAAAGCAAAAAGTAACGATGTTTACAAAAAACATTACATGAGAATTGTTAACAATACTCCGAGATTAGGAATTCAATACAGTGAGAAGGCAATAACTTCTGATGTTTATATGTATGATGAAAAATTACAGATAATTGAACAGGAACTGGCAAAAACCCTCCAAAAAGCACGTTCAAAAAAATAAACTCTGTGATATAATCAGATTATGGAGAAAAAAATCATTACAACCAACAGAAAAGCGTTCCATGACTACACAATTTTTGAAAAATATGTAGCAGGAATTGTCTTGACCGGAACAGAGATTAAATCCATAAGAAAGAATGCAATAAATCTGAAAGACAGTTTTTGTAAGATTGAAGATAACGAAATCTTTATGTATAACTGCCATATTTCTCCATACGAACAGGGAAACCGATTTAACCACAAAGCAGACAGGGTTCGCAAACTTCTTTTGACAAAAAAAGAAATATTAAAAATGCACTCCAAAATTAAAAAAGACGGCTACACAATAGTCCCGTTAGAAGTTTTCATTTTGAAGGGCTACGCAAAAGTTGAAATTGGTCTTGCAAAAGGTAAAAAACTTTACGACAAAAGAGATTCACTTGCTAAAAAAGACCAGCAAAGAGAAATAGACAGAAAGTTAAAATATTAAATAATAAAGTAGTAAATATATTTACCACTCTTAACATATTGAAAGTTTTTTATATTTTGTGTATAATTTTTCTATAAGGAGAGATAGGAGTAAATAATGTTCGAACGTTTTACAGAAAAGGCAATAAAAGTTATAATGCTTGCCCAGGAAGAAGCTCGAAGATTAGGACATAACTTTGTTGGAACCGAGCAAATTTTGCTTGGACTAATCGGCGAAGGTACGGGCGTAGCTGCAAAAACCCTAAAATCAATGGGGGTTAATCTCAAAGATGCAAGAACTGAAGTTGAAAAAGTTATCGGCAGAGGTTCAGGGTTTGTTGCGGTAGAAATTCCGTTCACACCAAGAGCAAAACGAGTTCTTGAATTATCTTGGGATGAAGCAAGACAATTAGGTCACAATTACATCGGTACCGAGCACCTGCTTTTAGGTTTAATCCGTGAAGGTGAAGGTGTTGCGGCACGTGTTCTTGAGCAACTTGGAGTTGACTTAAATAAAGTCAGAAGCAATGTTGTTAAAATGCTTGGTGAATCTAAAACTACAACTACAGGTTCTTCAAGTTCTTCTTCAAGTTCAAGTTCATCATCAAGCGGAAAAACAAAAACCCCGAGCCTTGATGAATTTGGCAGAGATTTAACACTTGCGGCTCAAGAGTTAAGACTTGACCCTGTTGTCGGCAGAGAAAAAGAAATTGAACGTGTTATTCAAATTCTTGCAAGAAGAACCAAAAATAACCCTGTATTACTTGGTGAACCGGGTGTCGGTAAAACCGCAGTTGCAGAAGGTTTAGCAACAAGAATTGTTAATGCGGAAGTTCCTGATATTCTTGACGGTAAAAAAGTCATCCAGTTAGACATGGGCTTGCTTGTTGCAGGTACAAAATACCGTGGTGAATTTGAAGAACGATTGAAGAAAATTATGGACGAAATTCGTCAAGCAGGAAATATTATTCTTGTAATTGATGAAATGCATACCTTGATTGGTGCAGGTGCGGCAGAAGGTGCTATTGATGCTGCAAATATCTTAAAACCTGCATTATCACGTGGCGAAATTCAAGTTATCGGTGCTACAACTTCTGACGAGTACAGAAAATATATCGAAAAAGATTCTGCACTTGAAAGACGCTTCCAACCTGTTCAAATTGATGAGCCTACAATTGAAGAATCAATTGAAATCATCAAAGGTTTGAAACCGAAATACGAAGAACACCACAAACTTATAATTTCAGATGAAGCAATTGTTGCAGCGGTAAAATTGTCAAGTAAATATGTAAACGACAGATTTTTACCTGACAAAGCAATTGATGTCATAGATGAAGCAAGTTCAAAGGTTAGATTGAAGGTTTCAAACATCTCACCTGAGGGTAAAGAACTTGAAAAACAGTTAAAATCCTTGGTTAGAGAAAAAGAAGAAGCAATCAGAAACAAAGAATTTGACGTTGCTTCTCAACTGAGAGATGATGAAGCAGACTTAAAAGACAAAATCAGAGAAATTTCTGACAAATGGCGTGATGAAAACGAAGCAAACAAAGCAACAGTTACAGCGGAAAACGTTGCAGAAGTAATCGCAATGATGACAGGTGTTCCTGTTACCAAGTTGACAGAAGGCGAAAGTGAAAGATTGTTGAAACTTGAAGATACCCTTCATCAACGTGTTATCGGTCAACACGATGCTATTGTTGCTATTTCAAAAGCTATCAGACGTGCAAGAGTCGGTTTGAAAGCACCAAACAGACCAATCGGAAGTTTTATCTTCTGCGGACCTACAGGTGTTGGTAAAACCGAATTAGCCAAGGCTTTAGCAGAAGCAATGTTTGGTTCTGAAGATAACATGCTCAGAGTTGATATGTCAGAATTTATGGAAAAACATTCAACCGCAAAATTAATCGGTTCACCTCCGGGGTATGTCGGTTATGATGACGGCGGTCACTTGAGCGAACTTGTCAGAAAGAAACCTTATTCGGTTGTACTTTTTGATGAAATCGAAAAAGCTCACCCTGATGTATTTAATATTATGCTTCAAATCCTTGATGATGGCAGATTGACAGACTCTAAAGGTCGTCACGTAAGTTTCAAAAACACTGTTATTATCATGACTTCAAACGTCGGTGCAAGCATGATTACGAATACTTCTAAGTTAGGTTTCTCAACTGCTGAAGACGAGTCTAAGAGCAAGTACGAAAAATTGAAAGATACTGTTAGCGAAGAAATGAAAAAGGCATTTAGACCTGAATTTCTTAACAGAATTGATGAAACAATCGTATTCGCTCATCTTTCTAAAGAAGAAATCAGACAGATTGTAGACTTAATGCTTAAAGACTTGTTCAAACGTCTGGCTGAAAAAGACTTGAGCGTTGAGGTATCAGATGAAGTTAAAGATCATCTTGCCGAAAACGGATACTCGGAGGCTTATGGTGCAAGACCGTTACGTCGTTTAATTCAACGTAAAATGGAAGACAGCCTTGCCGAGGAAATTCTTTCAGGTAAATACGGTCCCGGCGATGTTATTAAGGTAACATTGGTTGATGGCAAAATTGCTTTTGATAAAGCAAAGAAAAGGACAAAAAAAGATAAAGATGTTGAAATAGTAGAAGAAACAACATCTATATAGATAGAATAAGCGTTACATAGTCCAGTTTAAGAACTATGTAACGTTTTCTTAATATTTTCTGCAAAAATGACAAAAAATTAATTCACGGGTTTTAGTATAAAAGATAAATGGATATATGTCGAAAGAGATAGGTGGTCAATCATGCGTGTAAATTCTATAGTGGGGTATTATTCAGGAAATCAGGCTGCAAAATTAAAAGCAGAGAAAAGTAATCCTGTAAGTCATACTCAAAATACACAAAACACACAAAAAATTGTTATGTTAACATTCACCGGCGGGATAAAAAACTTAAATCAAGTTGCCTCAATTACGCCTGAAAATAAGGGCTTAGGTCTGTCTGAAGCATTTGCGGGCGGAGAAGGTGTTGTCGGAGAAGAACTTCCTGCAAGTTTAATAAAACACGAAAAAGTTGATGCAAGAAGTTTTATGCCATTCTGGGAACACAACAACCCTAAAGGCGGTTACAAATTTGTACTTATGCCTGAGAGTGAATATCCTGCAGGCATGAGCGTAACACCGGATGTAATTCCTGAGAAAAACTTTTACAGTGCTAATATTGGCGAAACCTTGTCTGATGTAGCAAAAAAATTCAACTTAAAGGAATCGGAAGTACACCATGTTATACAAAGTAAACCTATTCCTAACAAAGAGACAGGGGTTTTAGAGTCAAAATACTGCTTGCTTGACCCTCCAAAAATAACTGGAACTGTTTCACGTCCATCATCACACATGCTTGGGGAAGTTGATACAATTCCGTATGCAATATTGCAAATTTCAAAACAAAACCCGAAATACAACAAGTTAAAAGAGCATCCAAATTATTTTTACTACACACCTGACTTAGCAAGGGCTTCAAAACCTTACGCTTACGACTGTTGGGGAAATGTTCCGTTTGAAGCCGAAATTTCAAATTCAGACGGCATGAGAGTGTTAACGCAGGCAATCCACAAACAGATGAATACTGAAGAATTTGGATTTTTCAACCCTGCAAACGTAATTGCTCACGACAGAATTGCACATACTTACGGCAACCACGTTGCTAATATGTCTGCTGCAGGTGACACCGATGCAAACGGGTTAAAAGTTCACATTATCGCTCACAACACCGGTAGAAATTATCAGGGATTAACAAGCGACCCGTTTAAAATGATTTCTGTTGTTGGGGATGCCGCAGATGCTGAAACGATGAAATCACTTCCTGATTTTGATATTCTTGCAAAGGCTCAAAAATTTGGAATTCAAAATGCCGAAGCCTTAACACCAAGAGAACAACAAATTGCATGGTCAGTAGTTTCACCATATTTGAGAAACTTTAGAGACGGTGCGGGAACATATAATATTTTGAAAGTAGGTATTTCATCTGCAGGAGTAAACCCTGAGAACATTTCAACAGGAACGGTATCTTACCAGTTTGACAAAGAAATGAAGAGTCAGGAAACTCCTGATGCTGCAAAATTTTTAACAGATGATTATGCGGCAATTGAAACAAAATCAGTACTCAACGGTGCAACTCCTGCAAACTTAAGCCTCGGAAATCCTGATGCAAATTTTGGCAGAGGAGATAACGGACTTTCACTACCCGAAGTGAAAAAAGGTTACACTCCGTTCACCTACGTAAAACCTGATGAACTTAAAGATTTTATGGCTGAACTTGAAAAATCACCTGAGAAAAAGGCTGTAAATCAAAATATAACAACTGACATTAAAGATGTTGTCGCAGCGAAAGAAAAGAACGCAAAATGGCTGTCAGGCGTAATTGAAGAAGCGGGTAAAAAAGGACAAGATGCTTTGAATAAACTCTTCTTTAATGAAACTCAAATTAAAGACGGTCACAACGTTTGGGGATATATTTCTCAAGTTAAAGACGGAGATATTATCGTATTTGGTTACGGCAGACCTGATGAGCAAAAGGGTTATAACATGACAACCGGCGGATTTCTTGAATTTCTAAAAGACAAGAATATTCCAAAAGAAGTTAAACAAAGAGTAAAACTTATCACGGGTGCAGGTCCTTGGGATAAGGGTGCTGCTGATTATCAGGCATTAAAACGTGATGCAGAAGAAATCTGGAACCTTGACGGCGGAATCTACAGACATAATTATATGAATATTGAAGGTTTCACACCTAACAGATTTGTAGGATGTGTTCACTATTGTTTGTTTACATCACGTCGTGAAATGTGCGGAATTACACCGCTTGAATCAAAAATTGCAGGAACTCCGTACGGAACAACCGCAACAGGCGGTCCTGTCGATTATACAAACGAGAAAAACGGATTTTTGACTAAGGAAGTTGTAGAAGGCAGACCTGAACGTTACGGATTGACTTATGCAAATTCTGAAAAAGAAATTGACGAGGCACGTTGTAACAGACAAAAACCGCAAGTTGCTGAAATATTCAGAAAATTCATTGACCAGTACACAAACAATAAAGATGAATATCTGGCAATGTCTAAAAAGAACATTGAAGAACTTGTAGATTGGCACAATAACAACGAATATAACCATGGCAAGAGTGCAAACATGCGTTATATGGAAGATATTTTTGAATATGACAAACCTATCACATCAAGAAATATGGGACCATTACAAAGAGTAACGGGTAAATTCGGCGAATACAGAGAGTGTGCGGAAGAAATTCTCGGAACTGTTGCAAAAACTCGCCCAATGAAGTTAATCTACGGAATTATCGGTGGAGTTGCGGTTCTCACAGGCGGATATCTTCTTTATAGAAACAATCATAAATCTGCTGAAAGAAAACTCGACAAAGCGGTTTAATATTTAAAATAAACTAACTTAAAACAGTTACAATGCGGAATTTTTAACCAATTTGTAACTGTTTTATTATTAAGACCTTTCCAAATAGAAAGAGGATAGAAATTTTTCTGTCCTCTTTCTAAATACGCTCGAAGAGATTCGAACTCCCGACCTTTTGGTTCGTAGCCAAACGCTCTATCCAACTGAGCTACGAGCGCATATTCTATTGTCTGCATCACTATTCTATCTGAAACATAAAATTATTTCAAGTAAAATATAAACCAAAAAATTTTTTCCTCACACATTTGGAGAGAGCAGAATTTCTTAATGAACGTTAGTCTTACAACCTGACAAGACTTGCATGGGATT